>JAUVFC010000023.1 GCA_030594505.1 Desulfobacterales bacterium | reverse complement strand
TGGCTCAGGCGCTATATAAACTCGTTGATATCGGGGATGAAGTCCCCGCACAGTTCTATCAGGCAGTGGCCGAGGTTCTGGCCTATGTTTATAAGTTAAAAGGGAGGTTGATGTAGCATGATTGATGACTTCGCAAGAAGCCCCTAATTCGCCCGATTGGTCACTTTTTGAAGCTTCTAAACTCGCTTCGCTAAATCGTAAAAACTCGGACTAACGTCCTCAAACAGTTTACGATTTTAACGCTTCGCTTCGTTAAGAAGCTTTACAAAAAATGCCCAAATAGGCTCATCAGGGACTTTTTACGAAATCATCAATCATGTTAATGGAGTAAACAATATGGAGACAACAGCAGACAACAAGAGTTGGACAAGAAGGTTTGGCAGCGGGAGTGACGCCGCGATGGTAATCGGTATGGTCGGGATCCTTATGGTGATGATTATCCCGCTTCCCACAGCCTTTTTGGATGTGCTTCTCGCTTTAAACATTACACTTGCCATAATAATTCTTTTGATGGCGATGTATACTATTACTCCACTCGATTTTCACACCTTTCCGACTGTTCTGCTTATCGCCACCCTTTTTCGTCTTTCTCTGAATGTGGCTTCTACTCGCTTGATCCTTTTGCACGGCAATGAGGGATCATCTGCGGCCGGCACGGTAATACACTCGTTCGGAAACTTTGTGGTGGGTGGCAATTATGTCGTAGGAATGGTCGTATTTATCATCCTGGTTGTCATAAATTTTGTCGTTATCACAAAAGGCGCTGTAAGAATTGCTGAAGTCGCCGCACGTTTTACGCTCGATGCCATGCCGGGCAAACAGATGGCTATCGATGCAGACCTTAACGCGGGATTAATCGACGAAGATGAAGCGCGGGAACGCCGCCAAAAGATCTCCAAGGAGGCGGAATTCCATGGCGCGATGGATGGCGCGAGTAAATTTGTTCGCGGAGACGCTATCGCGGGAATTATTATCACGTTTGTCAACATTATAGGTGGATTTATTATCGGCGTACTGCAACAAAAGATGACGATTATGACTGCCGCCCAAAACTATACGTTACTTACGGTAGGTGACGGATTGGTAACACAGATCCCCGCGCTCCTTATTTCCACTGCCGCGGGTATTTGCGTCAGCCGGGCGGCGAGCAAGGCGAGCCTCGGAGTAGAGTTAAGTGAACAATTTTTCTCTCAGCCGCAGGCAATCTATATTGCCGCTTTGATAATTTTTCTCTTCGGCCTTGTACCGGGCCTGCCGCATCTTTCGTTTATTTTTATCTCTTTGATAATCGCGGGGAGCGCTTATCTTGTAAGCCGGGAAAAAACCGTGCAAGAAAAAGAGCTCGCCAGGGAGGCGGCCGCTGAAAAACCCGCGCCGGGCCCGGAGGCAGTAGAACATCTTCTTTTATTGGATACCCTGGAATTAGAGGTCGGATACGGAATCATTCCTCTTGTGGACAGGGAACAGGGGGGCGAACTACTTGATAGGATACGGGCTATAAGACGTCAATTTGCAATGGATATGGGTATGGTAGTTCCTCCTCTTCATATACGGGATAACATGCAGTTGAATCCAACGGAATATCGTGTTTTGATCAGAGGAGCGGAGGTGGCAAAAGGTGAATTAATTATCAATCATCTTTTAGCTATGGATCCTGGGGATGTTTCCAAAAAAATAGACGGAATTCCTACGGTAGAACCGGCTTTTAATCTCCCGGCGCTCTGGATACCTGAAAGCAAAACCGAGGAGGCTAAGTTTGCGGGATATACGGTGGTAGACAATCCAACTATTGTGGCCACCCATCTGACGGAAGTAATAAAAAAGCATGCGGATGAATTGTTAGGACGCCAGGATGTTCAAAATCTTCTTGATAATCTGAGGAAGACACATCCAAAAGCTGTTGAAGAGCTAACTCCGAATCTTCTTCCTCTCGGAGTGATTCAGAAGGTATTGCAAAACCTCTTAAGGGAACGTGTGACGATTCGGGATTTGCTTACTATTGTTGAAACATTAGCCGATTATGCGCCGCTTACCAAAGACCCTGACATACTGACTGAATACGCAAGACAGAAACTCGCACGTGGCATTGTAGGTCCGTACATGCCTCCGGATGGAGTTCTTCCGCTTATAACCCTGGACCAGCAGATAGAGGATATTCTGCTTAACAGTATTCAGAGTACGGAACATGGTTCATATCTTTCAGTAGAGCCGAAAATTGCCAGCACGATAATTACCTCAGTAAAAAAAGAAGTGGGAAATTTTATGGCCAGAAATAATCAGCCAATTATTCTCTGTTCCCCCATGCTAAGGAGATATCTACGAAAAATGCTGGAACAATTTGCGCCGTCATTGATGGTATTATCACAGGCAGAACTCTTGAACGACATTAAATTTAAATCAATGGGAGTGGTCAGACTTGAGAATGCAGCCTAAAAAATATACGGCAAAGACAATCAAAGATGCAATTGCTCTTGTCAAAGAAGATATTGGAGCGGGCGCTGTGATATTGGATACCCGCAAGCTTCCTGTTGAATATGGGAGTCCTGTGGGAATGAACGGGTTGCTTTTTGAAGTAACAGCAGTCTCCGGACAGGAGACAGAACATTCCGAGATCTTTCCAATGGAAAAGTCGTATTTTCCGGGGTCAATAAGATCAGAATTGATGAGTATCAAGGAAATGCTCTACCTTCTGAATAAATCCGGGAGCATTTGGGGACAAGTTAAAATGGACCCCGCGGTGATCAGTTTATACGGACTGTTAATTAGAAAAGGGATCGATGAATCGTTTGTTCAACAGTTTTTAGAAAAAAGCGGGGCATTCAAAGACGACGGATGTAACGGCCCGGATCGCCTGAGAGTAAGGACATTCAAAGAGATATTAAAAGTAATCAAGATCCGTAATCCCTTTAAGGCAAACAACAAAAAACAGGTGATCGCCTCCTTTTTCGGCCCCACAGGAGTGGGAAAGACGACAACGATTGCAAAACTGACAGCCAATCTATGTCTACACCAAAAAAAGCGTGTCGGACTTATTTCAATAGACAACTATAGAGTGGCTGCTATGGAACAACTCAAGACCTATGCGAGGATTTTAGGAATTCCATGTTTTCCGGCTTTTAATGAGAAAGATATGCGATTTGCGTTAAGCCGATTAAAAGAAAAAGATGTAATACTAATCGATACCGCGGGACGCAGCCATTATGACACCGATCATATTAACGAGCTGATCACGTTGCTGGGTAGTGATATCCCTGTTGAGAGGCATTTGGTCCTCAGCGTGGCAACCAATGAAACGGAAATGGAGGCCGCAGCCAAAAATTTTGGCAGGCTGGGATTTCAGAGTTATGTATTTACTAAACTGGATGAAGCAAGATCGCGAGGCGTTATCATAAACCAGATTATGAAAATGAAGGCGCCGATCTCTTTTGTTGCTAATGGACAAAGAGTTCCAGAGGATATTGCGGCGGCATCGAAGATTGGCATCCTGCGACTTTTATTTGAATGCTAACGGAGAACTAACATGGATCAGGCAAGCGGTTTAAGACAAATGGTGGATAAAAAGGCGAGCTGTCTGCGCAAGATAGATAAGCCGAAAAAAAAGATAAAGCGTCTATCACCGGCAATGCCGCGTGTAATTGCCGTCACGAGCGGAAAAGGCGGAGTCGGGAAGACCAATATAGTTGGAAATCTTGCCATAGCCTTTAGAAGGCTTGGAAAGCGTGTATTGATACTTGATGCGGATCTTGGGCTGGCTAATATTGATATCATATTCGGGCTGAATCCACAATACAATATAAATCATGTCATTAACGGAGAAAAAGACATTGCGGGGATTCTTATAAAAGGGCCTGAAAATATTTATATCATCCCGGCAGGATCCGGGATACAAGAACTGTCACGATTGACGGAAGGACAAAAACTTAATCTTTTAAGTGAATTGGATGTCATAGATGATTCGTTTGACATATTTTTGATTGATACCGGCGCTGGAATTTCTTCGAACGTAATATATTTCAATATCGCAGCGAGAGAACGAATTGTCGTGGTTACACCGGAGCCCACTTCCATTACCGATGCATATGCGCTTATCAAGGTGCTGTATACAAAACATGGCACCAACACGTTTAATATACTCGTCAACATGACAAAGAACGCGGAAGAAGCCGAATCCGTGTATAAAAATCTAAGCAACGCTGTTGCGAGATTTCTGGGGAATATTTCTTTGGATTATATAGGGTTTATACCACGGGATGACAATTTCCAGAAGGCTGTAAAAAAACAGCAAGCTATTATTCAGCTATACCCTGAAACGGTATCGAGTAAGAGTATAATAGAATTAGCAAAACATATATCAAAATTATCACGTGATGATCCTCCTGACGGGAATATAAAATTTTTCTGGAAGAAGATCGTAGCCTCTTATTAAACTATCAAATATTAGACTCATAAAAGGCTGTAATATGATGCGAAATGCTACCAAAGATACACTTTACACTAATCCGGCACGTAAAATGTGCGAAAAGGAGCGGGAGGCGTTGATCATTCAATATGCTCCATTTGTTAAATACATAGCAGGAAAGATGGCCATGAAAGTCCCTCCGAACATATCCCTTGACGAGTTGATAAGCGCGGGTACTCTGGGGTTGGTTGACGCCGTAAACAAATTTGATCCTGTACGTGAAATTCAATTTAAGACCTATGCGGAATTCAGGATCAAAGGGGCCATATTAGACGAATTGCGCGGTATGGATCAATTTTCCCGGTCAATCAGAAAAAAGATTCAAGCAATTGAAGACGCGATCAGCACTACCGATGCGAAACTTGGAAGACCTGCTGAAGATGAGGAAATTGCTGAAGAGATGGGGGTCGGACTTGAAGTATATTATGAGCTCCTTGCAGATGTGCAGGGATATTCTATATTAAGCCTGGACGAATTCATAAAGGCCGGTTCCGATCATTCGGAAACACAAGAGTCATATAAGAACCAAATCAAAGGTGAAAAAACACCAGTCCACTATGTAGACAGGATGGAACTAAAGAAAGTGATCGCCAACGCTCTCAAGACACTCACACCAAAAGAGCAGATGGTTATATCGCTCTATTATTATGATGAATTAACACTAAAAGAGATCGGAAGCGTTATGGATTTGACGGAATCAAGAATTTCACAGATACATACCAAGGCAATTATAAAATTAAAAATGCGTTTGAAATCGTACTATGAGTTTTAATGAGGATTCAGTGGATCAAGAGCCTAAAAATAAAGATTTTTTTGAAGACGGCAACATTGAGGAAGATTTAAGTAAACTCGAAGCAGAGATTGAAGAGACCGGCAGCGACGATGAAGAGGCCGCCGACAAAAAGAACGAGGCAGTTGAACTTGACCTGGCGAGTCTTTCACTTCAAGAAGAAAAGGAAGGGGTCGTCGAAGGGACTGAAGCCGTCAGTCCCGGACCGGAAGTCAATCCGCCACCTGCTCCTGCTCCTGTTCCTGCAACTCCTTGGTATTTCAAGAAAAACATAGTCGGTATTTCTATAGTAGCCCTCATTATCGTTGTATCTGTTGTAATATACATTTTAATGGGAAAACCAATGGTGTCTGATAAGAAGGAAGGAGAGCAACAAAAAGCCCCTGCGGATTACGGCAGTGTTCGAGGGAAGATAGTTCCGGAAGCGCCGTTGCCGGCCCCCTCCTTTGCGCTGTCACCTTTTATCATTCCGATTGAGAAGGGAAGAGATAACGCTTATTTGTTCTTAAGTATTTCCGTTATGTCTCCGAATAGAAAGGTATACGAGGAAATTAAAAAAAAAAGTGCGTTCTTAAGAGGAGACCTTTACGATCTACTTAAAAAAATAGTCAACGGCGGCAAGGTTAAGATTGCTCCCCGGAAAGAAATAAAGAGGGAGATATTAAAGTCTCTTAATAAGAGATTAGATTCGGGAAAGATTAAAGAGGTCTATTTTACGGATTTTCTCTTGGTGTAACGATTCCATGAAGATAGTAGAAAGAAAAAATTGCCGCCAAGATGAAGCGGGGATAGATGTCAAGTACTATAAATATGAACGTTGTCCTGAGTCAGGGGAATGCGGTCAAAGAGGTGCAGAGTGTAAAGGAGCAGAACCTTGAATTGAACCAGATTCTTGTGGCCCAACATCAGAAGAAAAAGGAAGAGGAGGAAAAGAATCGCGTTCAAGACTTTGAAAAGACGGACAAAATCATGGTCAATAAAGATGAATCCAAGGGCGCCAAACGGGAAGCACGATCAGAACAGGACAAAAAAAAGAGAGATGAACCCCCCCGGGATAAGAAGTCACAAGAACATCATATATTAGACATAGTAGTTTGATGCCAAGAACAGAGCTTAATCAGTAAAAAAACCTTATGGAATTCTGGATAGTCGGACAAATTATTATCGACGTTGTTTTACTTCTTCTTTTTCTCTATCTTATCAGGACGATTAAACACCTTAGCTCCGGCAATATCTCCGGCAAAACTGTTGGTAAGCTAAGAGAATTAATGGAGCCTCTCTTGAGAGATGCGAAAAAAGCAGCTAACGAATTTGAATCGCAGTTAAAAGAAAAACATCGAATTATTCGGAAATTGAATGAACATTTGGATGATCGTATCATCAGCCTCAATCTTCTCCTGAACAGAGCGGAATTGTATATCGAAGAATTTCAAGAGAAGGATAAAAAAAACCCGCCAAAGCCCCATGTGGTTGATCAGCAAAAAGAGATTATAACCCTTGCACAAAAGGGGCTTGATTCTGAAGGGATAGCCAGGGAGTTATCAATTTCGGTTGGAGAAGTTGAATTAGTTCTTGATTTAAAAAAGAAATTCTTGCAAATGGAGACTGAGAATCATCTCCCTTGAACGATATCAGCCACATACTAATATCTTCCGCAAAGGCTGAAATTCAGAATATCACCGGCGCTGAAAGAGGCCCCTCTTTACAAAAAAACGAGGTCGTAGAAGGCCGGGTCTTAGATTCTATTTCCCCGCATAACGCCGTACTCCTGATCAAAGGGAAAAAAGTCCGGGTAAGGACGCTGTTCCCCCTGCAAAAAGGTGATGTCTCTCTGTTCAAAGTTGAACAGGTAGTTCCGCAAAAAGTTTTGAGATTGATCAGTTTACACAGACCAGTGGGGGATGGACCTGTTTCCCTTTTAGCAACCACCTCCGGGAGTTCTTCTCCATATAAATTTATTGTGGAACTGTTTAATCTTCTTGCTTCATCAGGTCTAAGCGCGACGGGAAAAGAGATAATCTCGACTATAACCGACCTTAAGGCATTAATGACAAGGATTGCCTTGAAATCGTCCGGCGTTTCTGATCCCCATTTTTTAAAGACCCTTATTGATGGTTCAGGATTGACGTGGGAGCATAAGCTTAAGCAGTTGTTTTCAAAAAAAACCTTTTCAAGCAGTGACATCAATCTGCTGCTGAAAAGTGATCTTAAAGGATTGACAATGAAGTTGCTTCAAGGCTGGAAGGCTTTTGATATAGTATCAAGGGATGAGATTCAAAGATTCGTTGATTCTTTAGAACAACTTCAAATTTTGAATTATACTGCTTTGGAAGAAAAGGGGAAGCTCTTTTTTTCATTTCCGGTTCAATGGAATGATCT
Source organism: Desulfobacterales bacterium (assembly GCA_030594505.1). GTDB lineage: Bacteria > Desulfobacterota > Desulfobacteria > Desulfobacterales. The sequence goes on along the minus strand of JAUVFC010000023.1, from coordinate 4,749 downwards.
CCTCAGCTTCGGGCAGCTCCTGATCGAACTCCCCAAAAATAGAAAAAAGGATAATACAAAGGAAGAAGGGAAGGATATTATCCGGATCTCATTTTTACTGCGGATGTCTCATCTCGGTCCCCTTCGTGCGGATATGTCCATTTTGGACAAAACTATCAAAGGTCGGTTTTTGGTTGCGGATCCCCGGATACAGTCGTTCATCGGCAAACATATTCCGGAGTTAAAGACGCGTTTTTTGCGGCTCGGTTTTTTTGTTCACGAGTTTATGTGCGCTTTGGAAGAGACTGAGGTACTGGAAGGCGCCTCATTAGTTGAAGAACTCATTGACAGGGAAGAGCGTTTTCTCAGTCTGGTGGTTTGAGGGGTATATGGCAAAGAAACGCAAAAAAGCCGTTGCGCTGCGATATAAATCAGGTGAAGATAATGCTCCTACGGTAACCGCCAGGGGAGAGGGGAAAATTGCGGAAAAGATCATCGAACTTGCCCGGCAACACGACATTCCCATCAAAGACGAACCCGACCTTATTGAAGTCCTGTCTAAGCTTGATCTTAATGAGGAGATCCCGCCTACGGTATATGTGGCAGTGGCGGAACTCCTTGCGTTTGTTTATTCCCTGAACAAGAAAAAAGAGATATTATAAGTTTTATTATGTGAACATACCTTTTTTCTTTTTTCTGGAAGAATAGCCGACAAGTATCCCTATCAGTAATACCAAAGCGCCGCTTAGCAACCACCGTGTTGGTCGATTGTGACTCAGGTCATCTGTCTTTTGTTCCAGATTAAACAAGGACTTGTTTTGTTTTTTAATCATGCTTTGCTGCTCAAGAGATTCTGCTTTTAGACGCGTGTTTTCCTTTCGCAGGACAGAGCACTCTTCGTTTAATCCCTTATTATCTGTTTGCAATTGTTTGATAACCCGGTCTTTAGTAGGCCCCGCTAAAAGAAGACGCGAAAGCATCCACCCCTCTTTCCCGTTCCTTAGCTTGACATATGACCAATCCTCTGATTCTTCCAGCACCTCGACCCTGTGATTCGACTTTGCAAAAGCAACGATCTTGTTCTCGGTGCTAGGGCCGGTCCTTATGCTTGCAAGCAAGATGTCGGTCACATACATTGTTTTTGCTGTAGCAATTCCTCTTACAGACAGAGGAAGGGCCAGAGAAAGAATAATAACTATAAACCATGCATAATTTTTTTTCATTGGCACATCCTATCTTGCGATCTCGTTTTGTATAATCACAACCAGCATTCTATTATTTCAATTTTGATGGTCTCGTAAAAAGTCTTCAATTCGCCCGATTGGTCACTTTTTGAAGCTTCTAACCTCGCTTCGCTAAATCGTAAAAACTCGGGCTAACGCCCTCAAACAGTTTACGATTTTGACGCTCCGCTTCGCTAAGAAGCTTTACAAAAAGATGACCAAAATAGGCTCATCAAAGACTTTTTACGAGACCATCAATTTTAATACTAACAGGCCTGTTTTTTATGTCAAGTCGCTTCGATATGCAAAGTATATATTCTTAAAATTGTGAGCCTTGCATTTTATGATGACTGTAGTATATTAAAAATTTGCATAATTTTTAAAATTGATGATTTCGTAAAAAGTCCCGACAGCCCGCCACAAGACCGGCGGATCTCCGATTGTGGGACTCTTCAGGGTATTGCGCTATGAACTGGAAGGCATATGATTCCGCAACAAAAACGGCGGATCTCCGATTTCAAGACCGCTCGACGTGGCAACTGATTTCGCTTGCCAACGAAGAAAGGGCTCATCGGGCAGGGACAGGGTTTGAGTTGTGCGGTATTGCCAACGCCAAATCAGGGCGGTGCAGCGAGGACTGCAAGTTTTGCGCGCAATCAGCCCATTACAATACCAATGCCCCTGTATTCCCTTTAAAGAGTAAAAAAAAACTTCTTGAGGAGGCACAGCGTGCAAAGGATATCGGGGCGGAAAGATTTTCCATTGTTACCAGCGGAAAGGGGCCTACCCCAAAAGAGATAGAAACGATCTCAGAAGTAGTAAGCGCAATAAAAGAAAAAATCGGGATAATTCCTTGCGCGTCGCTGGGGATACTGGATACAAGATCTCTTGCCCTGTTAAAAGATGCCGGGCTTAGCCGTTATCATCACAACATAGAGACATCCCCCGAGTTTTATCGCAGGATTGTCACCACCCACACGTTTGAGGACAGGATCAAAACAATACGGGCGGCCCAGGAGGTCGGTCTTGAGGTGTGCAGCGGGGGCATTGTCGGGCTCGGTGAAAGTGAAGAGGATCGAATTCGCATGGCCCTTACGTTAAAAGATCTCGAAGTCGATTCAATTCCCATCAATATACTTGTTCCTCTGAAAGGGACGCCGCTTGAAGGGAAACAAACCATTTCAATAGCGGACATCCTTAGAGCGATTGCGATATTTCGTCTTATTTTAGGTGATAAGACAATAAGGATAGTGGCCGGTAGAGAATCGGTTCTGAAGGATTTCCAGGGGTTGGCCTTTATGGCCGGCGCGAACGGGATGATGATCGGGGGATATCTGACAGTGAAGGGGAGGTCCGCGGAAGACGACCTTGCCATGGTGGCAGAGATAAAAGAGTTATGGAATGGGTAAAAGAATCCCTGGAGGGGTGGAAAAAAGAACGCCTGTTGCGAACCCTCAAGCCGGTGCGATGTGCCGGGCATGGCAGGGTATGCATAGGTGAGGCGGAATATATCAACTTTTCCTCCAATGACTATCTCGGCCTCGCGGGACATCCCGGACTTTTGGAAGAGGGCATAAAGGCGGCCAATGAATACGGGACCAGTTCTTCGGCCTCAAGACTTATGAGCGGGGATTTATGTGTCCACCACCAGCTTGAAGACCGGATGGCAGGTTTTATCGGTAAGGAAAAAGCATTGTTGTTCGGAAGCGGATACCTGGCCAATATCGGCCTTATCCCTGCATTGTGTGACAAAAAGGATGTCATATTTTCAGATCGTCTTAACCATGCAAGTATTGTAGACGGGATACTTCTTTCGGGCGCTCGGTTTTTCCGTTTTCGACATAACGACCTGAACCATCTTGAAGACCTGCTGAAAAGAGAAAGGAAAAGATTCAAAAAAGCCCTTATTGTTACCGAGTCTGTTTTCAGTATGGACGGAGACAGGATACCCCTCAAAGAGATGGTGGAATTGAAAGAAAGATATGACGCCCTTTTTATGCTGGATGAGGCGCACGCTGTGGGAGTCTTTGGCAAAACAGGAGCCGGGGTTGCCGAAGAATACGGTCTTGCCTCCGGGGTGGATATTATTATCGGAACATTCGGAAAGGCGCTGGGAAGCTACGGTGCGTATGTTGCTGCGTCCCGAAGTCTGATCGATTATTGTATCAACAGGGCAAGGAGTTTTATATATTCCACGGCGCTCCCCCCTTCGGTAATCGGCGCGAGTATCAAGGGGGTAAAGATGCTGGCGGAAGAGCCGTTCCGGAGAAGGGTTTTGCTGGAAAAGGCAACATATTTTCGAGGTGTGCTAAAAGAAAAGGGGCTTAATGTCAGGGGGGCCTCACAGATTGTCCCTGTAATCGTGGGGGAAAATGCCGCGACATTGAAAATCTCCGATCTCCTTCAAAAAGATTTTGTTTTCGCTCTTGCCGTGCGTCCTCCCACTGTGCCGAGAGCAGAGGCTCGTATAAGATTCTCTGTTACCTATCACCACTCAGAAGAAGACCTTCACAGGGTCGCGGATGTCCTGAAAAATGCGTTTCAACAAGTGAGACCTTTGCATAACGCGACATTTTTTTCGTCAGGCAAGGAAGGCGAAAAAATTAACCGGAGGAATACATAGAGTATTTCGAGGATTAAATTTTGAAGACTAACGCCGCATCACGGGCACGAAGTGAAGCATAGCGCTCATAATGGCGGTTATGCAAAGGCCTCTAAGTTTCAATATCTGCACAGGGGATACGACAGAACCCTGGTATTGGCGCCGGGATGGGGTTTCGACGCGCGGGTATTTGAACCGCTGGATCTTGATTTCAATTATATAGTTCCGCAAAAAATCGATACGGCGAATTTCAACGAAGATCTTATACGAGCGCTTGAGCGGAACGGCATTAAAAAAGTTTCTCTGTTCGGATGGTCGATGGGAGGATTTTTAGCCCTTGATTTTTTAAAGGAATACGGAGAGATTGTAAGAGAAGTCTTTCTGGTTTCCATGCGGGAAAGATACCCGAAAGAACAGATCGATTCTCAGAGGTCTTTGTTGATGGAGGATCGTAAGCTTTACCTGGCACAGTTCTATAGAAATTGTTTTATGGGACAAAAGCGTCCCTTTAAGTGGTTTGAGGAACACCTGTTTTCATCCTATATAAAGGGACTTGACCTGGAATACCTTTTGAAAGGGTTGGATTATCTGGCACGGCAGGGACTTGACCCTGCATTGCTGAAAAGACATCCTGTTCGGCTGATTCATGGCAAAAAAGACAGGATTGCGCCCTATTCCGGGATATTGGAATTGACGGAGGGGCTACCTTCTTCTCATGTTGTACTTTTTGAAAAGAGCGGGCACCTGCCGTTTCTTGAGCCGGATTTCAAGGAAAGGTTGTTTACAGGTTCACAGTTCCGGGGTTCACGGTTCAAGGCTAGGAGGCTGTCCGAGAATTCTGATCCTACTGCAAAAGAGTGAGAAACGGCCCAAATTTCCGCAAGTTTTCGTCAAATAGGCCTGCTATTCTCCTCAAATTTGCGAAAATTTTGTCTCGTTCTCACT
>JAUVFC010000161.1 GCA_030594505.1 Desulfobacterales bacterium | reverse complement strand
TAGTGAAAGGCGGCAGGATCTGTTCCTCGTCGATTTTGGCGAAAAGCGGCATAGAGGCGAAAGATATCGGATCTGATTCGTCAGCGCCGTGTAATTTGGTTGTCGGTATCGATGTAAGAGTCAAGAAAAAAATTGAAAGGCTTAAAAAGCAGATCATGCTAAGGAAAAAAGTGCAGGGGAATCGTAAAGAGAGGATAAAACAACTCCATGAAGACTCAAAAAAGGCAGAAAAAGCAGTAGGAAAGATAGCTCAAGCGCAGGACCAACTGATGGTAAAACAGCGAGCGCTGAAAGAGCGGGCAGAGTTATTCGAAAAGGCAGAGAATCGTGAGCAACTGACAAACGTTGAGATGCTTGCTAAGAATCTGGATTCAAAAATACGTAAGGCCGAACAGGCCTTGGAAAAACTTTTCAGCGCACAGGATGGAATAGCGAGTAAGATGGCGGTCTTGGAAAAGAGAATCGAGAATGGGAAAAAAAGGACCGAGGAACTTTTTGATGAAGTCGAAGCCCTTACTGAATGGTCGGCAAAAGGCAAACCGATGCCGACTGTTAAAGTGTATGCCACGATCTATTCCGGGACTGTCATTAGGGGGATTTACTCATCGATTGTTATCAGGGAAAACTATATAAATAGCCTGATTAGGGAGGCAAAAATGTCTGAGCCTGATTCCAGGAGACGGTGGAAGATGCTTTTAACATCCCTCACCTGATTGTTGCGCAAGGGCATTTGTCGGTTAGTGTTCAAAAATGGCCCATCCCAAAATAGCATAATAATCCCTAACTATGAAAATTAAAGTACTTTTCCTTTTTTCTTGCCGTGTTCACCAGACACTCCTTTCTGGCACGATAGATGCAAAGTTATTATCGCAGAACAACCATCAACCCTGTAGCTTGCAGGATTCGAAGCCCGAAAAGGCAGGGTGCTTATGAACATACCGGTTGTTGATGATGAAGCAACGCAGATTTAAAGAGGAGGGCCCAGCGCTATGGCATTCACCTATTTCTTCAGAGACCTTACGGCGCTGAACGCCATCAGGGATCATGTTATCCCGGAACTTCGAAAAAACAGATATATTGATGCCTGGGACGCGGGATGCGCCATGGGGCCGGAACCTTACTCCCTGGCCATCATCTTCAAGGAGAACCTGGGCTATTACGAGTTCAAAAGGTTCAAGATATACGCAACAGACCTTGATGAAGAAAATCATCAGTTCGGAAAGATTCTCTCAGAGGGGATTTACCCGGAAGAATCAGTCAAAAGAATACCCAGAGACATCTTTGAAAAGTACTTTTCACCAAACAACGGGCCGGGCCACTTCAAGATTGCGGAAGAGGTCATACAATGCGTCTCTTTTCAAAAACATGACTTGCGCTCATTGAAACCCATAGGGGACAATTTCGGCCTTATCCTATGCAAGAACGTGCTGCTTCACTTGCAATACTCGGAGCGGATTGATGTAATCAGGATGTTCCACAAGTCTCTTGCCGCCGGAGGCTTTTTTGTGACCGAGCAGACACAGAAGATACCTGGAAAAATAGCCCATCTCTTCAGGCAAGTCATCCCAAACGTGCAACTGTTTCAAAAGGTATAGGGGCGAATCATATGAAGATCATAAATCTTACAATCGGCAGTGACATTTACACATCCAACGTCTATTTTCTTCTGAGCGATTGGAAAGCCATTGATGACGTGAACGCCTTGATTGACGTAGGCAGGGATCCTTCCATCATTGAAAGAATAAAGCAGCTTGATACCGGTGTGGGCAAAAAAAAGGTGGACAAAGTTATTCTGACCCACGGTCATTTTGACCATGCGAGCCTTTTGCCCGCCGTCAAGGCGGAATTTCACCCGGACGTATATGCCTTTCATTCATATAACGGGGCGAGTCGCGTCCTGAGGGACGGACAGACCATGAAGCTGGCAGACAGGTGGTTCGAGGTTATACACACGCCGGGCCACACCAGTGACTCAGTGTGTCTCTATTGTCCGGAAGAAGGAGTCATATTCTCGGGAGACGCCTCTCTTATCATTACCGCCACGGACGGCTCCTACCAGGAGGATTTCGTTAAGGCTCTTGAAAAGATCGCCCGAAGAAACATAAAGGCAATCTATCCGGGCCACGGGGAGCCCCTGGTCCGTGGAGCCAAACAAATGATATTCAGGTCCCTTGACAACGTTAGAAAAAGCAAAGTCTTTTAACGTGAGAATCATTTTTCATGACAACTACAGAGATTCGAGTTATGCCTCGGACAGTGCGGCGGCCGAAGGTAGAATGGAAAGCATTATGGACCTTCTATCCGAGCAAAAAGACTATTTTGTCCTCAGACCGAAAACGGCCGACATTGAGGATGTCTTGCGGGCTCACACGGAGGAGCATTTAAGACGCGTCAGAGAAGAAAACGAAAAACTCTTTCGCATGGCAATGTTGTCGGCAGGGGGAGCCATATATGCGGCAGAAATTGCTTTTGATGGAGAACCCGCGTTCGCATGCATCCGCCCGCCCGGGCATCACGCCGCCCGTGCCTCGTCCTGGGGATTCTGCTATTTCAACAATATTGGGATCGCCCTGCTGAAACTCAGATCTGAAGGCAAGATAAGGGGCGCTTTTGTTCTGGACTTCGACGCGCACACCGGAGATGGAAATATTGACGTGCTGGCGGACTATCCGGAAATCAAGATTCTTAACCCCATGTCGGGGGATTCAAAAGCCTATCTTGCAGAGATTGAAGAGCATTTGAACAAGCTCGACAAGATTGACATCATCGCTGTCTCAGCCGGCTTTGATTCCTATGAAAAGGATCTTGGGAAAAAACTCAAGCGGTTTGATTTTTATCACATAGGACTCCTGCTCAAGAAGTTTTCCAAGAAGCTGTGCAACTGCCGAAGATTCGCGATTCTTGAAGGAGGCTATTATCAGCAAGACCTGGGCAAAAATGTACTCGCTTTTTGCCAGGGATTTGAGTGAGTTGAGGTGGGTCAATGTATGAAAACCTGACTATAAGGGCCGAAAACATAAAAGAAGGAGATTCAAACTACTGCTGGGTGAACATCGAGCTGGGAAACCAGCGGGTGGGCAAGGTCAGGATAAGAAAAATCTATAGCAGGGTAATAATCAACAATATTAACATCTTTCCCGAGTTTCAAGGACACGGTCTCGGAAAACAGGTCGTGGATATATTTAAAGAGACCGCGCGAGAGATTATTGCAGACAGAGTAAGGCATACAGCACGAGGCTTCTGGGAGCACATGGGTTTTACCGATACATGTGACGGAAACTATAGATGGCGTCGTAATCGCAGGCAAGTCACACAGGGACAGCCTCCTAATAGACAAGTTGATAAAACACCAGTCCCAAATATTCCTTAATAGCAGTTGAAGCTTTTGTGAAGTCGCCGGGCAAGTAGGCCGTCCATCTATATTCTTTGTCCGGCCATGTTTTAAAGCCCGCCGGAAATGGTGTAACTTCCAGCCCGACCTTTTCAAAACTCATGACGGAGCGTTTCAAATGATAAGCGGAGGTTACTAAGATGGGGTTCTCATATCCCGATTTCGCACAAATCTCCGATGTGAATTTCGCGTTTTCAATCGTATCTCTGCTTTTCTCCTCAATAATAATCTCATTCGCCGGAACTCCAAGGTCTATAAGGAATCGTCTAACAATAATCGCCTCCGAGCTTTCGTGCCCGGCGAACTTGCCGCCTGTTACAATAATAGGAATATTTAGCCTCTGTTTAAGCCGGACGGCTGTGACAATCCTGCTGAGCATGGTATCCGCGGGCGCGCCTGAACCGGAGATGTCAGGCGCTTTGTCATTTATGCCGCCGCCTAAAAGGATGATTACATCACCTTGCGGGTTTTCCGGGATGCTGAATTCAGATTCAAGGCCCCTGAGCATGACATCCGAGACTGGAGATATGGAAAGCAGCCAGGCAAAACAAGCAATTATTAAATTCACAATCCCTGCTTTCCGGTTTTTTTTATATAAAAACCAGGCGCCGGCCAATATCAAAGAGATGATAAAAAGGCCGGGCGGCAACACAAAGGGCGTTAATATCTTCTTGAGCATAAACATTCGTCAATCTCCAAATCGTGATGTGCTTGAAGGTTACGCCAGAACTGCGGAGACAGACCAAAGTATCGACCAAGTTGCAGAGCAGTGTTAGCGGTGATCGCCCGGACGCCATGAACAATTTCGTTAATGTGTCGGGCCGAAACATTAATGTCCTTTGCAAGCCGACTGGCTAATACTCATTTAACTAATCTTCCCACGGCATGTTGTACCACTTAGTGTACTCATATAGTACGTGCTCGGCAATGGTGTATGGATCGCCGCGTGATGAGAACCTTTCGTTCCTCATGTCGGCCTCGCGACAAAGCAAACCAATGAGTTTTATCAGCGTTTCATAGTCTTCGCCTTCAGCGTAGGGCTCCTCGTCAAGAACAACTAAGGCCGTTGCTAAGTTGCTGTCTTCAAAATCTTCCGGAACTCTACTCTGCGCGAATCTCAGTAGGCCCGCAATAACGACACTTATTCTATGAGTCCTACTGTCGGGGCCGATCTCCTTCAGCAGGTTCAGAAACGCCGTATATTCGTCTCCACCAATGATGTCTTTCAGTTCGTCAAGCATCTTAATCTTGGGACCATCAATGGTCACATCCTAAATATTAAGTATTCGATTCCAATAGTTACTTTTTAAGACGTTACCCTCTTTCCCTACTCTTGCTCCGACACCCCTATTCCCCCTATCTCCCTATTTCGCCAGCTTTATATTT
>JAUVFC010000113.1 GCA_030594505.1 Desulfobacterales bacterium | reverse complement strand
TGCCCTGAGTAAACAAATTTTATAGATTCCGGGACCTTGAGCCATACTTCTCCTGTAATCATGGCTGCGGCAATGTCGGTGCTTCCCATTCCGGTGGCAAACGCTCCAAGCGCGCCATATGTACAGGTATGACTGTCAGCGCCGACTACAATATCTCCCGGAAGTACGATTCCCTGTTCGGGGAGAAGCGCATGCTCAACACCCATCTCTCCCAGTTCAAAAAAGTGGGTAATGTTGTGTTTGCGGGCAAATCGGCGAAGGATCTGGCTTTGGGTTGCTGATTTGATATCCTTGTTCGGAACAAAATGATCCGGGACCAATGCTATTTTGTCCGGATCAAATACCGATTCCACATTTGCTTCTTCAAAGAGCTTAATGGCAATCGGAGCAGTTATGTCGTTTGCTAATGCAAGGTCGATCTTAACAGTAATAAGTTCTCCCGGTGTTACACTATCTTTGCCTGAATGGGCGGCTAAAATTTTTTCGGTAATTGTCTGTCCCACAGTCTACATATGTCCTTCCGATGGTTTTTCAGGTTCAGATTCCATTGCGGTCTTTCTCCGGCGAAATAGCGCGGAAACAGGGCCTGATGCAATATAGACGAGTCCCATAAAGAAAAATGTCACACTCGGTTCATAAGCGATCACGCTGAATATCAGCACTACCGCCACCAGGGCATTAAAGTTCTTTTTTCTAAAGATTTCGGATTTCTTAAAGCTATTATACTTAATAGTGCTTACCATCAAAAAGGATAGCGCATATATCAGTACTAATATCGTTATGTTTCGGTCCGTGACCAGCCCTCCTATCCGGCTGACAAACAATATCATTGTAGCGATCATGCAAGCGGCCGCAGGGATGGGGAGTCCAACAAAATATTCGCTGCTTACACTATTTTTTTGTGTATTGAATCTGGCAAGACGCAGTACTCCGCACGCAACAAAAAGGAAAGCAGCCAGCCAGCCCAGCCTTCCAAACGGTTTAAGCGCCCACAGATACACCAAAATACCGGGAGCCACTCCAAACGATATAGCGTCGGATATTGAATCGTACTCAACGCCGAACCTGGTTTCGGTATGAGTAGCCCGCGCAACCTTTCCGTCTAAATTGTCAAATACCGCCGCCAGCATAATGGCAACGGCGCTCTTGACAAACCCTCCCTGAATGGCGGCGACAATAGCATAAAAGCCGCAAAACAGGTTGGCTGAGGTAAAAAGGTTGGGAAGAATGTATATCCCCCGTCGTGTATCCCTCTTTGTGGCGCTTTTTTTTCTTTTCATGGCATATACCCCAAAATTGTTTCTCCGGCCCGGACGCTCTTTCCCTCGGAGACCTCTGTCTTGACATCCGTCGGCAGATAGACATCAAGTCTTGAGCCGAAACAGATCAGACCGAACCGATCTCCCTTGCTCACCTTGTCCCCTTTACTTAGCTTGCAAATGATTCTACGTGCGATAAGCCCTGCGATCTGAACCACCCGGAAGCTCCGGTTATCTTCTGTCCTGATATTTATCGCATTATGCTCATTTTCTTTGGAAGCCTTGTCCAGGTTTGCCGAGAAGAACTTGCCCGGATGGTATATAATATTCTCGACCTGTCCGTCAAAAGGGATTCTGTTCACATGTACATTGAATATTGACATAAAAATGCTTATTTTCAGCATCCTCTGATCATCAAAGGGGGTTGTTTCCACCTCACCTACAGTGATCACCTTGCCGTCGGCAGGCGAAACGATTGCGGCAGAGTCACGGGGCGTAACCCTCTCGGGATCTCTAAAGAAAAAACAGATAAAGACTGTCAGCGCCCAAAAAAACAGGGCCAGCGCTGTTAATCCCAAAAAGGCCAATACAGCGGTTGTAAAAGCTGACGCAAAGATAAAGGGATAGCCTTCCCGTGCAATCGGAAAAGCAGTGTCCCCCTTATTGGATATGTTCTGTTCCACTATTAAATTACCTATGTTTGAAGATATTTTACGAGAACATCAAGATTAGATCTTTGCAAAATATGCTAATATTGCAAAAGTCTCATAAGTGTTTATATTAACTTCTTAAAACAAATTCTATATAATCTTATATATGTTAGATCATTATACTGAAAGAGGACATTTGTCAACTATTCTTGTTTATTGTATAATGATTAAAAAATAGGGTCAGGGGCTCCTGATCGCTTAACATGAAAGGAAACGATTATAAAGCTCCACGGTAACATCAGCGGCCTCAAGGGAAATCAGGTCCGCCGCCTTCAGAATCTATATCGTCGCAAAACACCCCCTGAGTATCTTGTCTCACCGGAACTGGCCCGTGCAATATCTGTTCTTTCCAGAGAAACCAACCGTCAGATCGGGATCTTGATTGATCGAAAGGGGATCACACAGTATGTCATTGTTGGTAAACACCAGCAGATTCTTCTCCCGGATGACATACAGAAATACCGTATCGGAAAGGGTCGTCTGAAGGGCCTTCGCCTGGTCCATACACATCTTCAGAACGAATCCCTTACCCAGGATGACCTGATGGACCTTGTGTTTCTCCGGCTTGACCTTATATCAGCGATCACGGTTGCAAAAAATGGGATACCGGACCGGATATATTCCGCACACCTTCTCCATGAGGTATCAAACAATATGAATTGGGAGATTCTTCCACCAGTTAAATATGGGAATCTGAATATCGATTGCCATAAGTTGATCCTCTCCCTTGAAGAAGAATTCGCAAAAAAGGCGCCTATACAGAAAGTAGAAGGAGCGGATCGGGCAATCCTGATAAGCGTGACAACTGCTCCAAAAGGGCCTGCCCTGGAATCGATGGAAGAACTGAAAGAGCTTGCACGTTCGAGCGGTACTTATGTTGTTGATAGCATCGTCCAGCACCGGAAGGCAGCCCCCCGATACTTGCTTGGAAAGGGGAAATTGAGTGAATTGGTGATATTGGCCCTTCAAAGAGGCGCCAGTCTCCTCATATTCGATCAGAACCTGAATCCTTCTCAGGTTCGTTCCATTACGGACACTACGGAACTGAAGGTGATCGACAGGACCCAGTTGATTCTCGATATCTTTGCGCGAAGGGCGCGGACGCGTGAAGGAAAGATCCAGGTGGAACTCGCTCAACTCAAGTATCTCTTGCCCCGCCTGATTGAGAAAAATACAGCCATGTCCAGGCTGACCGGAGGTATTGGAGGAAGGGGGCCGGGTGAAACAAAGCTTGAAATTAACAGACGCCGGGTGCGCGACAGGCTCAGACACCTGGAGAAGGAGCTTCGAACAGTCCGAAAACAGCGGGCCCAGCGCAGGGCCAGGCGAAAGAAACAAGGTCTTCCGATTATTTCGATTATCGGTTACACTACTGCCGGGAAATCCACCCTCCTGAACACTCTCACAAAAAGCGATATCTTAACTGAAAATCGTCTGTTTGCCACCCTTGATCCTACAAGCCGGAGGTTGAGATTCCCGCGTGATACCGAGGTGATTATCACTGATACCGTCGGTTTTATCAGGGATCTCCCCAAAGACCTTGTTGCTGCGTTTCGGGCCACACTGGAAGAACTGGAAGACGCGGACCTTCTCCTTCACGTGATTGACATCAGCAACCCCCGTATCACCCAGCAGATCGAATCAGTGGAACAGATATTGGAATCACTCCGTCTCACGACCGTTCCGACCCTTAGAGTTCTGAATAAAGAGGACCTTGTTGAGAAAGATTTTGCGGAAAGAAAATGCAGGGCGCTTAATGCAATAGCCATTTCAGCCAGGCACACAAAAACGCTGAAACCGTTAATTGAGGCGATGGAGACACGAATTCGGCATACCAGGAGGCTTGACAAAGCTACAACAGAATATTTTAGACAAGATAAACAGGATAAGACGGGATAGGAAAAAGTAATGAAGAAAAGAGACATTATTAAAGCCAGTTAGCATGAATGTAAATTTTAGCGTTCATGTCCCGACCAGGATTTGTCCCCTTTTGGCACAAGCGTTGCTTAAAAAGCTAAGAACCTAAGTATTTCTGAAAACCTAAGTATTTTTTGGCTGAGAGGTGAATCATGAAAGCATCCCATAGTGTTGTCAGGCCGTTTAGTCATCATTTCATATCAAAGTTACTCACTTTTATCCTCGTTACCATCTTTCTTGCATCCATTGCACAGACTGCCCGGGCAAGCGGAAGCCCCGGGAACCTTAAGCTTTCAGCCATAGAGCGGCTCGCCGATCTTCAGGGTGTCAAGAAGAAGGACGACAAAACCATACAAAAGGCCATCTCCCACATCCAAAAAAGTCTTGCTGACAATCTCTGGGAGGATGCCTCGCACCTTGTGGGTGCTCCCAAAGGCAAACAAGTATTTCACGAAGAGCACAAGGCTGCAAAACAGCTCGAAAAGATTGCACACTCCAAGAAGAGCAGTGAAACCATAAAAGCAGCGGCCACACAGGCCCTGGAGGATCTGGTTGCAGCAGACAGCGCCTTGGCCGAGGCCGGCGCCTTGGCCGGAACATCCAAAAAAGTAGACCATTTCATTGAAAAGTGCGAAGAAAATCTACAAAAAGGCGAACGCCTCCGAGACAGAGGACACTATGCCAAAGCGATCAAAGCCTTTGAACAGGCATGGCATCATGCACAATTGGCGATTAAACATGCAGGCGATGCAGCTCCTGCGCCTGTCGAACCACCGACCGTCAGCATCACCATAGCGCCGTCTTCAATCACCATAGGTGAGACTGCGACGCTTTCGTGGAGTTCAACGAATGCGGACAGTGTCACCATAGACAATGGTGTTGGAATTGTAGACGCAAACGGTTCGCTTGCCCTGTCACCAAGTGTGACCACCACCTATACCATCACCGCAACCAACAGCGCGGAAAGTGCGCAAAGCTCGGTTACGGTCACAGTTGTCTCAAATGTTGCCCCACTCCCTGAAGGCTCATTCGGCAAGCAATACGAAGACCTTGTGCCGGGCGATGCCACCATAGAAGCATACGATGAAAAGCGCTTTATCGTCATCACCGGCTTTGTCTACGGAAGAGGCATGGTACCCCTTCCGGGGGTAACCGTCTCTATCCACGACCATCCGGAATACGGAACAGCCCGGAGTGATGCAAACGGCCGGTTTTCCATTCCAACAGACGGAGGGGGGCTTTTTACCCTTGTGTACAAAAAAGAGGGCTACATTAGTGCCCACAGACAGGTCCATACCCCGTGGAATGATATCGTCATAGTTGATGATGACCCCGTGTTGATTCAGCAGGACACCAAATCAACTCAAGTCGTTTTTGACGGCAACCCGAACACCGTTACCGTGCATCAGAGCACCCCTGTGACCGACGAGTTCGGCACACGTGCCTGCACCATGATCTTTACCGGCGACAACCGCGCCTATGCCATTGATGAAAACGGCAACGAGGTGGCGCTTGCCACCATCACCACCCGTGCTACGGAATTCGACACCCCGGAGTCGATGCCGGCCATCCTTCCGCCAACGTCTGCGTATACCTATTGTGCAGAGCTCAGTGTGGACGGAGCCAAGAGCGTTCGGTTTGAAAAACCTGTTGTCACCTACATAGATAACTTCCTCGGGTTTGACGTGGGGGAAGTAGTGCCCGTGGGGTATTATGACAGAGACCGCGGTGTCTGGGTGTCCGAAGAGAACGGTGTGGTGGTAAAACTCCTTGATACAGACAGCGATGGCATCGTGGACGCCCTGGATGCCGATGGAGATGATGCCCCCGACGATCTCAATCAAGACGGTTCCTTTAGCGACGAGATAAAGGGCTTAAGCGATGGAGTAAATGTTGGTTCCACCTTCTGGAGGGTCGTCGTCACTCACTTTAGTCCTCGTGATTGGAACTGGCCTTATGGTCCGCCATTGGATTACATTTTTCCAAATGCAGGAGGGGGGGTCGATGTAGATCAGGCGAAAGACCGCGATTGCAAAATACCCGGATGCTCGTTTGTAGAGGTGA
>JAUVFC010000041.1 GCA_030594505.1 Desulfobacterales bacterium | reverse complement strand
CCGTAATTTTGTTTGTTTTCAAGGCGCGTTAAGGCGCGCATAACGAGTTATGTAAGCCTTGACGGAACACAGAAAACAAGCAAAAGGACAAGCAAGATGTATAAGTTATTTATACTTGACGACTTAGCGTCGGACGGAAGCCATAACCATCAAAGACCGGCTCGGGGCGAGAGGTCCTTCATTAAGGGCTTGGGCCAGCACTTTATCGCGTCCGTAGATATCATTCCTGAATTGAATACTTCCATCATCATCCACCCATGTCGTCCAATAAACAAGATGCACGGGGATAGGTTCCGGTAACCGTACGACTTGATTGACCCGCTCATTGATCGCCGCAAGTATTTCTTCGCGTCTCCATCTATAATCTCTTCGCAAGAGGTATTCTGTAAGGTCAAGCGAATCTTCGATGCGTATGCAACCTGAACTAAAATCACGTTGCGTCTTTTGAAACAATCCCCTTGCCGGCGTATCATGGATGGAGACGCAAAACCTATTGGGAAAGATGAATTTCACACTGCCAAGCGCATTTAAAGGTCCAGGCTCTTGACGCAGTTTATAGGCGAAGTTTGTTGTACTGAGCCTTGACCAGTCCACCATGGTCGGGTCAATCTCCAGATCTTCATCGCCACGAATCTTAAAAACCCGGATGTTCTTGTCAGTCAGGTAATCAAGGTCCTTTTGAACCTTGGGCAAAATGTCCTCTATTGCGATGCTTAGTGGAACGTGCCAATAAGGATTAAGTACTATATGGGTTATTTTGCCGTTACAGACCGGCGTGGGCCGATCTGATCTTCCTATCACTGCCCGCGTTGTCATCGTTGTTCGGCCATCTTCCACTACCTTTAATTCAAAGCTGGCAGTATTGACCAGAATATAGCGTTTACCGAAATAATGAGAGCCCCAGTGCCAGCGCTCCATGTTTAACTTGATTTGTTCCAGTCTTTCTTGTACTGGCACATTGAGTGCTGCCAAGGTAGCAGACCCAACGAATCCATCGGCCATTATTCCATGTCTTTCTTGGAATTTGCGAACCGCTTGTTCCAGGAGATCATCAAACAGATCAATTTTGCTTACACTGAAAGGTTCCAGATCATCCGAAGCAATGAGGCGATTGCGCAACACCACTACTCGCGAGCCACGGCAGCCCTTTTGCATTTCAGGCCCATCGGGTACTGTTGGCCAGCCACCCGTTTTTGCGATACTTCGATAACGCATCAGGGCCCGCCTCAGTCTAAGATAGGCGGAATTTGGCGAAAGCTGGTCTTCCAGCGTGGGTTTTATTTGGCCTAAATTGAGGGCGATTTGAAGGACCTGAGATAGATCCACTTTACGGTTATAGACTAACCAATCCGGATAGATTGTTTCCGGGTTGACGCGGCCGTATAATAAGTGAAAACCATAGGTAAGAAAAGCATCTGTCAGCAGTAAATCAAAATCCACCAACTTTTCAGGGTCAAGCCATACATTTGTATTCTTGTTTTGGCGCATCTCGGATAGCAAAGACTCAATACTGGATAGGTGATAGTCACCAGGCCTAAGCCCTTCGCAATCAGATTCCCGGATTGCCTTGACCAAGAATCTCGCCTGCGGTAGAGGTCCGCGTTCGGCAATCCAGGCGGGGCGAAAGCCTCGACCATCATAAAAGCGACGTAAGTCTGCCGGCCTACAGACTGATTCACTTCTATGGATAATTTGCGGTTTACCTCCTGCCGCCAGGATTCTATTCCGAAGGCGTTCACTAATCTCATCGAAGAATCCCTCAGTAGCAACATTTCCTCGTAGTGCGAAAACGGTTACCGGTACGAATATGCTTAACACCAAAATGATTCGAAGTACTAAAAACTCTTTACCTTTCATGTTTAGCAACTTTTCCTTAATCTTTATCATATTGATTATCTACGTCTCCTAAATTCAACCCAGCCGGGCTGGGGGCCGACGCTGGGCTGGGGTCAAATCCAAGTTGAAGCAATTGCTCACTTAATTTATCGAAGCGCTTCTTCAAAATGGTTTGACATACAAACATCTGTCAAAAGGGATACATTATAGGTGTGAAGGCTTAAACAATCACCTAACTTGATTAAATTTAAATACAAATATTATGCCAAGCGTTTCTTGCCTCGTTAAGATACTAACAAATAAGCCTAACTTATTGTTTTAAGATGATTTGTTCAATATATATGTTTGTTTTGTTAAATCTATTTTTTTTTCTGTGTGCAACAATCTTCCATTCTGCGTGCAAAAAACTTTCATTTTGTGTGCAACAAACTTTCATTTTGTGTGCAAAAAGTTGCAGGGTAAACGTTGAAAAAGCTGGGCAAGCATTAATATCCAAAAAATGTCACTGAAATTTCAGTCAACTGAGGCAGTTTCAAAATGTTCAATTTTGCCTCCCGTCGCCGGGGAAAGGCGAAGATTTTAACCGCAGGAATACTTTGGGTATTTCGAGTCCCGCCAAGGCGGGATGAGCCTGAAGTCCCGCCGGTGGCGGGAGGCAAAAGGGGACGTTTTGAAACTGCCTCAACTGGCTGTGTGTTTGCGAAACCTATCCTTGGCGGGGTTCTGGTGGGTGGTGAAGTTTACACTTTCTCAAGAATTCTTCCCTTGACATACTCTACCCCATCCATCACCAGACTAAAGAGCGCGGGCACCAGAAAGATGGTGAAAAACGTGGATACCAAAAGTCCTCCCACAACCACGCTGCCCAATCCGCGGTAAAACTCTGATCCGGCCCCGGCAAAGAGAATCAGGGGGAGCATTCCAAACACACTGGTGACGGCGCTCATATAGATGGGACGGATACGGCTTCGCACCGATTCCCGGATCGCTTCCCGGTGAGGCATATTCTGATACCGCATATTGTTGAGGGACTGGTGAACAATAAGGATGGCGTTATTTACCACGATCCCGACCAGAATGATAAATCCGAGCATAGTAATAATGTCAAGCGGCTGATAAGCAATCAAAACATTCACCAGCCAAAGGCCTATGAAACCCCCGGCAGCGGCTAATGGAACGCTGAACATTATAACGACGGGATAGATAAAGTTTTCAAACAGGGCTGACATCAGGAGGTAGCTGATTACTATCGCAAGTATGAAATTCCACATAAGGGCATCCCGGGTCCTGGTCAGGACATCGGCAGTGCCACCGAGATTGATCCGGTAGAGACTTCCCAGTTCACCGCCGGCCCGGATCGGTTCTACCACCCTCTCTTTTATCATATCAAGCGCGGTCTCCAATGGAATCTGCGGTGGAGGGACTACCTGCAGGGCAATGGCCCGCTCTGATTCTATGTGGTTGATCTGCGTCGGCCCGGTTTCCAGTCGTATCTCAGCAAGAGACCCCAGGGTTACCCGCTCACCTTTTGGCGTCTGTATCATAATGCCGGCAAGATCCTGTGTATGCAGCAATTTTGACTCTTCCCCCTTGACCACAAGGTCGATCTCTTCACCGTGGAGTTGATATTGACTCGCAATGGCCCCGTCCACTAACGCGTCCACTGTTCTCCCAAGTTCCGACGTGGTTATTCCGAGTCGAGTAAGCCGGTCCCGGTTCGGTATTACCCGCATCTCCGGATTACCAAGGTCGAGGCTCGGAATGGGGCGCATCTGGGCCTGCGGCATGAGCTGACGCAGCTCGCCAAACATTTTCCGCCCTATCATGATAAGACGATTCAGGTCCGGCCCCACAATCTCTATCTCGATTGATCGCCCCCCGCCGATTCCTCGCGCAAACAGACTCGGCTGCTGGACAAAGGGGATCATGCCGGGAATCTTACCCAGGATCCCATACGCAAAGGGAATCAGTTCCCGCACCCGTTCCGGTATGGCGGAAACAATCCCCATAAAGACCTGCTGTCCAAATGCAACATAAAAGAAATTTTTTATGGGCGGAACCGGAAGCTCTGCTGCTTCTTCACTTTCAGGATCAATCTCCGTAAGGGGGAGCACCTCTTTCTCAATAGTCTTGGCGATATCTTCAAGTTCACCCAGGTTATATCCCGGAGGCGGGAGCAGAATTCCAAAGACAATATCCCTGTTGCCCTCCGGGAGATACTCTGTCTTGGGAGCCAGGAACCAGGCCATCCCTATGGACAGGCCTGTCATGATGACTACTACCAATAAACGCGCTGAAACCTTGCCGCATATCCGGTAAACAAATTCGGAAATAGCGTCTGCGATACGAGTCGCCACTCCATAGAGTGACCGTGATTTGACAGATGATTTTTCTTTTCGTTCAATCCGTTCAAAGCGACCCAATATCTTTGCCGAAAGCGACGGGATCACAGTCATTGATACCAGGAGACTAAGTCCCACAGCGCTGCTGATTGCAATGGCAATATCTCGAAATAACTGCCCTGCTTCTTCTTCCACAAAGACAATCGGCACAAACACCGCTACTGTGGTAAGGGTGCTGGCGAGCACCGCGCCCCAGACCTCCACGGTACCGTCATAGGCGGCCTGGACACGGCCTTTGCCCATCTCCCGGTGCCGGAAGATGTTTTCAAAGACAACGATTGCATTGTCAACCACCATTCCCACGGCGAAACTCATCCCCGCGAGGCTGACCACATTGATATTCCGCCCGAACAGCGTCATCATCAAAAAGGTGCCCACCACGCTGATCGGTATGGCCAGAGCAATAATCAAAGTACTTGTAACATTACGGAGAAATACAAGAAGAACAATAACAGCCAGTGATCCCCCGACAAGGATATTCTGCTTTACCAATCGTATGGCGTCGTGGATATAGGTTGTCTCGTCATATACCTGCTCCAATTCCAGATCGCGATCTTGTAAAAGCCCCTCATTCAGCTCTTTGATGGCATCTTTCAAACGATTCATCACCACCAATATATTGGTGCCGGTCTCACGCACAGCGTTCAATACAGTGGTAGTAACACCCTCATGCCGCACCACGACGTCCTTGTCCGCGTATCCGAGCGCGACTCTTGCCACATCACCCACGGTAATCGGAATGCCGTTTATCCGTTTGACAATGACTTTGGAGACATCTTCGGGGCTCTCATACTCTCCCACGGTCCGCACAATGTATCTTCGTTTTTCTTCGTCAAAGTTCCCCGCGCTAATGTTTTTGTTCTCGACATCAAGCGCCTGCATAACCTCCGGGATTGTTACATTGCGAGCGGCCAGCGCGTCGGTATCCACAACGACCTGGAGTTCGCGCTCGTTTCCACCGTAAATATTTACCGATGCCACCCCTGATATGCGCTCAAGGCGTGGTTTGATATAATCCTTACAAAAATCGTATTCGTGGCTCAAGATTCCCTGATAACCCTCTTTTGCTCTGATGACCATCCAGGTCATGGCGCTTTCATGCCCGCCGCCTGCCTTGATTACGGGCTTGTCCACGTCGCGGGGATATTTTTTGACCTGATCGAGTTTGTTGGAAACTTTAAGGAGGGCGGCGTCCTGGTCGGTTCCAAGCTCAAAGAGGAGGTTGATGTATCCTGAGCCGTCCCTGCTCTGGCTTTTTATCTTATCCAATCCTTCTACGTTCTTGAGCTGGTCCTCCTGCTCGTTAATTATCTCCCGCTCCACTTCCTGGGGACTCGCTCCACGCCACACAGTGGTCACTGACACCTCTGGCACATCTACATCAGGGGTAAGTTGAATCGGGATCTTGAAAAGGGAAATAAATCCGAAGAGAACGATGAGAATAACTCCCACGGTGACGGTTACAGGCTTTTTTATGGCAGTGTCGACGAGTTTCATGATTAAGTACTAATTGTCGAATTGAGGAATTTAGGGATTGCGAATTACATAAAATGGAAGGGCTGCTATCAAGCGAGTTGGAAGGTATGCGCCAAAACTCGATTTCAATACAATGGCAAGGCAAATTCCTTCAATTCCCCAATTCCTAAATCCCTCAATTCCTAAATTCACTTAACTACAGTAACAGCCTGCCCCGGCCTCAATCTCTCATTGCCGCGGACCACTACCTTGTCACCCGGTTTAAGAAAACCGGTTACAGCCATGTTTGTTCCATACGTCCCTATAATTTTTATATTCACCGGCTGTACAACCCCGGTATTGACCACAAAGACGATCCGTCTCCCGTTGGCTGCAACTACGGCGTCCTTGGGGACTAACATAGCCTTTGTTTTTTTTGCAAGATTGAAGGTGACACGGGCTTCCATGCCGCTTTTCAGTTTCAACTTACGGTTCGGGACATCTATCCGCACAGGAAAGGTGCGGCTATCAGGATTCCCTTCCGGAAGGATAGCGGATATGATTCCGGATACGGGCTTCATGCCGTACGCACCTGCCATAACCTGAACAGCGGCATCAGGACGGATTCCCATAATATACCGCTCCGGCACATCAACGGTAATTCGAATAAGGGAAAGATCAATCAGGGTCACAACCCCTCCCCCCTTTTTTATCCACTCCCCCACTTCTGTGTGTTCCTCGGCAATGAATCCGGAAAAGGGAGCAATGACCCTCTTCTTACGTATACTGTCCTTTAACTCCTCGATTTCCGCTTCGTAACGTAAAACCTGGTGTTCCAAAGCCTGAAACTCATAAAGCGTCTGGTCATACCTCTTTGCGGCAATACTGTTGGCATCCTTTAGTTTTTCGCTGCGAGCGAGTTCTTTTTGGGCAAAACGATAACGAGCCTTTGCCTCATCTCTTGCGGCCATGGCCGCTTTGAGCCTGATGTTCAGATTGGTCGACCTCAGCCGAACCAGCACGGATCCTTTCTTGACGTAAGATCCCTCTTTGACCGGGAAGGACTTCACCAATCCTTCCACCTCGGCAGCTATGATACTTTTAGTTTTCGGTTCCGTGGTGCCGACAAGGGATACCTGCTCTGAGACCATTTCTTTAACCACAGGCGCCACCTCCACAGGAGACGGAGGAGGACCTTGAGACCTCTTTTTATCCGGAGCCTCGGCAAAGGCAACAGCAACCCCCAAAAAAACAGTGAGCACAGAGATTAGTATGATCAGCCTAAGTCTTTGTTTTATAAATATTTTATTCCTATTCATCCATTTCACCTAATTTTTGATTATATTACACAGCAAATACGATTTGTAAAGTTGGCATTCGCTGTAAAAGAATTTGGTTCTTTGAAGTCAGAATCTCTATTCTCTGACCTCTATTCTCTGACCTCTGACCTCTATTCATTGAAATGCCCCTTTCGTACCAACATCAAGGCATACAAAGAAAACAAGAAGACCATAACCCCGTTTACAATAAAGGACATCCCATACCCTCCTATATCATTTAGATACCCCGACAAATAAGCGCACAAAAATATAGCGGAAGTTCGCACACAAAAAAGGATTCCGGAATTTCCGCCAAGCCTTTTTGCCGGGAAAAATAGAGCTGTCAAAACATCCATCTCCAGAATCGCCAGCATGTCTCCGAATGTATGCAACAATCTTATGAACAACAAGTTTGTAAATGTGGTCGTATATGCTGTTAATACCTGAAAAATACTTGAAATAACGAGCCCCAACGCAAAAAACAGAAAGGCTCCCGGTCTTCTATCGAGTACCTTGCCCGCAAACGGCACAAGGACCGCCATCCAGAGGCCAAGAGCAAAAAAGATAACCCCTATTTCAGTATTACGCAGGCCGATGTTATCTTTCATCAAAAGGCTGAAGCTACTCTGCTCCACCCCGAAATGGGTCCCCAATATGAAGACTGCGGCTATTAAAAATAGCACTTTTGGATCTTTTAAGTCCTTTTTATAGCCTTTAAAGCTGAAAACCACCGGCGGATAGTCTCTGAGAAAGAGTGTTAACAATAACAGAACAACAGATAATGCAAAAGCACAATTAAACATAGTGACAGGCCCAAAGATCTCATAGAGATATCCACCCGCAAGCGGACCGGCCCCAAACCCGAGATAACACCCCAAATGCATAACAGATACTTTTTTCCCACGATCGTTTTCGCCGATCAGTTTCAAGTATAGAGAAACCAGTATAATGCTGATGGAGGCAGCCCCCAGCCCACCTAAAAACACCACGGCACATATAAAGTAAAAATCCCTCACCACGGTAAGCAAAAGAAAGTAAGCGCTATAGCAAACAGCTCCAAAAACAACTATTTTCTTGGGAGAGAAAGAGTCTGAGAATACTCCCAAAGGGAACACGAGGAGGATGCTTGAAAGAGAATTCAAGCCTATAATAAATCCTATCTGAATATCAGTAAAACCATAGGCGTGCAAAAGGAGGGGGAGATAGGCAATGACCATCCAAAAGGTGAAAAAGTACAAAAAGTTCGAAAAGATAAAAAGGGTATATTCGCCTCTATTCATGTAATGAGATTAGCTTTCTGATAATGCGGGATTTTGTTCAACAGGAAATTTTTGACGACTCCGCAAAAAGTCATCAAAAATTAAGAGGAAGCAGGCGAAATCTTGTTCAAAACATCTCTTGGTCCGGAACACGGGATAGAATCTTTAGAAGTATAATCATCTTTCTCATCAGGAGCAACCACGCAGTTTCGTCCAGCTGCCTTAGCCCGGTATAAACATTTGTCCGCCATTTTGAAAAGCTCCTCCGGAGTTCTAAGAAGATCCCCGTGTGTGCTCGCGAGGCCCAAGCTGATGCTAATATTAAATTTGTTATTATCACATTCGAATGTGAACTTTTCGACCCCGGATCTTAATCGTTCGGCTATAATCAAGGCCTCACTAATACCAGCTCCCGGTACAACAATAGCGAACTCTTCTCCGCCGTAACGCCCCAGTATATCGTACTGACGGATCCCACTCTTTAGTATCCCCGATAATTCCCTCAGTACGTAATCGCCACAGACATGCCCCTGTTGATCATTAACATCTTTAAAGTTATCCACATCAAGGAGAATAAATGAAAGCACACAACCACTTCTCTGATGAATGGACAGCTCTTCGTTGAGTCGTGTTATAAGGTGCCTGCGGTTGTTGGTCTGGGTTAGTTCATCTGTCTTGCTGAGCTCTTCGACTTTTCTCTTTGAATCTATGAGCTGCTGCTGATAAAGGACCGCGTCAGTAACATCAAAGATCGAGACGCACACATGTTCCACCGTACCGTCTGATCCTTTTAATGGTACCAAGACAACACTTTGTTGCATGGAAGGGAGGTAAGGACGGAAATATTTGGTATTTTCGAATTCGAATAAGTATTGATGCAGCTTTTGAGAAAAAAACGCAAAGTTTCCCAGTCGGAAAACTGTTTGAACCTTCCAGGGGAACCCTTTTTGCTTTAAGGCGGGAAATTCTTCAGTCAACACCTTTCCTAAAATCTGTTCACGAAGTACATGACTGTGATCTTCCATCCAGCGATTCCAGAAAACCACCTCCATGTCACGATTAACAACAATCGTGCCGATACTCAGGTTGTCAACCAGTTGAAGAGTATCTATCATGTTAATGTCAGGTCATCTCCTCAATAAATCTATCCAACGCTAAATACAACTCATCAAACCAGCGCTGGCCGAACAGAATAAACAAAAACCCGCTTAGCTCCTTGTCGCCTAACTGAAAATCTGTCCTTACTAATAACGCTAACGCCCTCGCAGCCCCACTTTGTTGTTCCACCAGATGCAAATTGGCAATAGGGCTTTTAGTCAATAAAATATTGGGTACTTCATAGCTCACCGATGTGTTTATTAACTCCGCAAACTGTCCCATGCACGCGCCAATGACAATGTTGCCTATTTCGAGAAAAACTTCCAACTCTAATTCGGTCGTCGGAAGATTAGGTGCAAAACCGCTCCCTTCGCCCATCATTTTAATAGCCCTCATTGCTGCATTAGCAGGGATGGCCAACAGGACCTCCCCTTCAAAATTACCCGTGAACGACTGCTGTACAATGGTAATCTCCTTGTCAACTCCTATACGCTGCCCCAGCGTTTCAAGGATCTTAGATTGTTCAATCTCCTCAACGAACGGAACATTAAGGGCGACAAACACATTCAGCAATTCCGACAGCGAGGCGGAGGCACGCCCAAAGCTGATGTTGATTATTTCCTGTAGAGCGCCCTCCCGTAATTCTGTTAGTACCTCCATTTTTATAAATATTTCTCCAGCACAGCCATAATTTTTTCTTTTGAGGTAGGCTTCCTGACCACCTCCAACGCGCCTAACGCAAAGACTCGTTCAGCTGATTTTTCTTGTATATCCGCGGTTACTATTACCACCTTCGCATTGGGATCCATCTTCTTTAATTCCTCCAATATTTCAAAACCATCCATTTCGGGCATGGTAAGATCCAACAATACAAGATCGTAAGGGGATTCACGATAAAGAGCCAAACATCTTGTCCCTCCATCGGCCTCCTGCAATTCATACTGATCAGATGGCGGGAGACATTTCTTTATCATCATTCTCGACATCATAGAATCATCAACAAGCAAAATTCTCTTCTTCATATCATAAAGCGTCCTTCTCTTATACTTAAAGCGAGACCTGGTTTGCATAACTGCCATTT
>JAUVFC010000185.1 GCA_030594505.1 Desulfobacterales bacterium | reverse complement strand
TTCATTTCCGACAGAAAACAACGGCTTTCCGGCTTTCCATTACTCCACCACTCCAATACTCCATAAACAAAAAGCATTCGTCCGGACTATGACATAATTTGAAAAAGACACGCTTTACTTATTACTTGGAATTAACGTAATCAATCGCATCCTGAACCGTTTTTAGTTTCTCGGCATTCTCATCCGGAATCTCTATATCAAAAGCCTCTTCCATAGCCATTATCAACTCTACCAAATCAAGTGAATCCGCGCCCAGATCATCCACAAAAGATGCACCGGGGACAACCTCGTCTTCTGATACGCTCAACTGTTCCGCAATGATTTTTTTCATCTTTTCTTCTACTGACATACTCCAACCTCCTTAAAGTTCACAAAAAAGTTAAAATTCTTACAAAATTGCCGTACCTGAAAAAATTACATGTACATGCCGCCGTTTACGTGTATCACCTGACCGGTGATATAGAAAGCATCCTCTGAAGTCAAAAAGGCCGCCGCGCCCGCGACATCTTCCGGTTGTCCCATTTTTTTAAACGGTATCTGTTCTAACATGGCCTCTTTTACTTTTTCCGGAAGATTCGCTGTCATTTCAGTATCTATGAAACCAGGCGCAATAGCATTTACTCGAATGCCGCGTGCGGCAAGTTCCTTTGCCGCGGTCTTTGTCAGCCCTATCAGTCCTGCTTTGGACGCAACATAGTTCGCTTGACCCGCGTTCCCCATCGCGCCGACCACTGATGCGATATTGATAATACAGCCGGAGCGCTGCTTCATCATCACCTTGGCCGCGGCCTGTGTGCAGAGGAAAGCTCCTTTAAGATTGATATCGAGTACACGATCCCAGGCTGCCTCGGTCATACGAACGAGGACAGCATCCATAGTAATCCCCGCATTGTTAACTAAAACGTCGATCCTGCCTGCCTCGTCTATAATCTTCTTGAAAAAATCGTTCACCTCGGAGGGGGAAGCCACATTCACCTTGTACCCTACAGCGGCCCCGCCTCTCTCTTCAACGAGCTTTATAGTCTCGTTGGCGGCCTCATCATCCGGATCATAATGGTTAAAGAATATCTTTGTATCCGGTCCGGCGAACCGAAGCTCGATACAACGGCCAATCCCTCTTGAACCACCGGTAACTACCACAATTCGTTTTTTTTCGTTCTCCACGATTCACCTCGACTCTTGAGGCAATTTCAAAACGTCCTCTTTTGCCCAATCTCTGCGTCAGGCTCAGATTTTGCACGAAGTGAAGCGTCAGCGCTATCCTCGAAATACCCCACGTATTCCTGCGGTTAAAATCTTCGCCTTTCCCCGGCGACGGGATTTCACTTCGCTCAACTTGACCTTGGACAAAATTGAACATTTTGAAACTACCTCTATATTATACGAATTCAACCGAATTTCTCAATATGCATTGCAACATCTATACCAAGCGATTACAAGTTGCAATATTTGTAATTGTATCCATTAGATAGAGTGTCAAAATAACGCTATGCGCGCATGCCCACGGGGTAAAAAGTGAAATGAACTGCACTTTCTTGAACCCCATTTCCATTAATCGTGTGCAAAACGTTTCACACTCCGTTTTTCCACAAAACCCTCTAACGTCTCAGGATCAGTTTCCGCATTTCAGACAAGGGCCTGGATCAACCCCGGCAGGTTTACAAAGCTTACCTCGGCGTCGCCGTACGAGCGGATGTATTTACCCGAAATCATTTGTTAAAAAATGAGCGTAAACTTAGCTTGTTTTTTTTTAAGAATATGTTATGATAAATAATTATTAATGGCTCGCCCTTAATTGGCGGACCGGTTTCGTTCTAAAGGAAAGATCCATTTGTCAAAGTGGCATCCTGAAGTCTGGAACTATGAGAATTTTTTTTTTTGAAAGGAGGATGTTAACTATGGCTAATGGAACTGTAAAATGGTTTAATAGCAGCAAAGGCTTTGGCTTCATTGAGCAGGAAGAGGGTCCGGATGTATTTGTTCATCATTCAGGAATTAATGCAAGCGGCTTCAAGTCTCTTGATGAAGGCGACAAAGTTACCTTTGACATAGAGCAGGGTCAAAAAGGTCCTGCCGCGGTAAATGTCACTGTGGTTTAGATCAATATTTCTGAGTTAAAAAAGGGCATTCCATCGAATTATGAGGGAATGCCCTTTTTGTTATTTCCTTTGAACTTCGAGCACATATCAAATTAGGTGGTGGATTTTGGTGAATGATTTTTTTTACAGGAGGCGTATATGCTTAAATTGTTGTTGGTAACCCCTGACAATGACTCCTTGTCCGGGTTGGCTTCGGCCCTGGCAAAGTATGACGATGTGGACTTGTCCTGGGCGGAATCCGGCGGCAGGGCCCTGGAGATAATTTCAGGCGCTGCCGTCGACCTTGTGGTGATGGATGAAAAACTTGGGGATATGACAGGGCTTGAGCTTGCAGGCAGACTGGTTGCGGTGAACCCGATGGTCAACTGCGCCCTGGTAAGCCCCCTGCCGCCTGAAGAATTCCACGAGGTCAGTGAGGGGCTGGGGCTGCTGGCGCAACTGCCGATCAGGCCAGGGAAAGAGCAGGCAAAAGACCTTTTACAACGCCTGAAAACCGTGAAGAATCTCATTTCCGGATGAACATCTCAATTGCTTTTCTCCCAAAAACGCTCAAAGTCGTTCACAAAAGACTTTTTACGAAACCAGCAATATTGATGATTTCGTAAAAGGTCTTTGATGAGATCATTTTGAGCATAAGACCAAAATAAATCTTGACAAGAGCCATATCCGTGGATATACATTATAAGCATATGCTCATAACGTAGAAGGAAGCTATCATGCCAAGACCCAGAAAACCCCGTTTTGTACATGGGAATCCCATGGCAGATATTTTCAAGCCCAGGGGGATCCCTGCCAGAGAGCTTGAAGAGGTGGTTCTTCCTGTCGAAGGCCTTGAGGCGCTTCGTTTGAGTGATCTTGGAAAGCTTGACCAGGAAACCGCGGCGGGCCGCATGAATGTGTCTCGCCAGACATTCGGCAGGGTGCTTGCCGAGGCAAGAGAGACAGTGGCCGAAGCGCTTGTAATGGGAAAGATGATCAGGATTCATGGCGGCTCTTATACCATGCCCGGCGTTGGCCGGAGGTGCGGAAAAGGTCGCGGGGGTGGTAGCGGACGAGAGGGGTTTTAGAGGATTGAAAGGGGGTGTGCTATATGCCAGGTTTTAACAAAACAGGTCCGGAGGGAAAAGGCTCTGGAACCGGTAGAGGGTTAGGCAGGTGCGACAAGGCCAATGATACCCAAAGATCGGATATTGACCGGGACTCAGGCCCGGGTCAACCGGGTGGCGTCGGTGGTTGCAGACGTCGCGGCGGCGCCGGCCGCGGGCTCGGTCAGGGCCGCGGCCAGGGTGACCGTGGCCGCGTATAGGTTTTGACGAACAGAAAGCTTTGCATAATGCGACATTTTTTCGTCAGGCAAGTTGAGCGAAGTGAAATCCCGTCGCCGGGGGAAGGCGAAAATTTTAACCGGAGGAATACATTGGGTATTTCGAGGATTAAATTTTGAAGCCTGACGCTGCATCACGGGGCACGAAGTGAAGCGTCAGCGCTCATATGGCAGTTATGCAAAGGTTTCGAACAGAGGTTTGAATGCCGGGTATGATTATCAGCGTTGCGAGTGGAAAAGGGGGCACAGGGAAGACGACCGTGGCCACCAATCTGGCCGTTTCTCTTGAATCTGATGTCCGGATCCTGGACTGCGATGTAGAGGAACCGAATGCTCACCTCTTCATAGATCCTGTCATTGAAGAGGTGAGAACCGTCACCACGCCTGTGCCCGAGGTAGACGAGGAAAGATGCACTCTGTGCGGAAAATGTGCCGAGATATGCCGGTTCAGGGCGATTGTTGTGATCGGAGAAACCGTTCTCCTTTTTCCCAATCTGTGCCATAGTTGTGGTGGTTGTATTGAGGTCTGCCCTGAAAAGGCCATCACCGAGACCGGCCGGGAATTGGGCGTAATAGAAAGGGGACACAGGAATGGCCTGGATTTCGTACACGGGATACTGAGAATTGGAGAGGCTATGTCACCTCCACTGATCAGAAAGGTCCGATCCTTTGCACGCCCTGATGGGGTTACGATTATCGATGCTCCGCCGGGAACTTCATGCCCGGTCATTGCGGCCGTAAAAGGGGCCGATTTTGTCCTGCTGGTGACAGAGCCCACGCCATTCGGCCTGCATGACCTGAAACTGGCCGTTGAGGCGGTCAAACTCCTTGGGATTCCGAGCGGGCTGGTCATCAATCGCTCAGA
>JAUVFC010000070.1 GCA_030594505.1 Desulfobacterales bacterium | reverse complement strand
TCTTGAGACAAAATCTGCCATTTCCGGATGGACACTATAGGAGTTTTTTGACCCGGATCATGTTCGTGGCGCCGGTTGAACGAACAGGAAGTCCCGCTGTGATAACGATTGTATCTCCGGGCGCTGCCTTTTTTGTTTTAAGCGCGGTCTCCGCTGCTTTTTCAATCATATCGTCCGTATCGGATAAGGGAGCAATGTGACAGGGGATAACGTTCCAGTGCAGGGCCAGTCGTCGCAAGGTCTGTTCGATCGGGCTCAGGGCGATTATGGGTTGCGCGGGCCTGAATCTGGAAATCTCCTGTGCCGTGGTTCCTGACTGGGTAAATGCCACAATAGCCCTAACATTAAGATGATTCGCCAGCATGCAGGCCGCATGCGCCACTGATTCGGTTATGCTCCATCCTTTCCCTCTTACTTCCAGGTATCTTGCATGCGGGTATTTTTTTTCGGCTTCCATGGCAATAAGAGACATATATTCCACTGCCTTGAGCGGATACTTGCCGGTTGCGGTCTCTTCTGAAAGCATTACCGCGTCTGTTCCGTCCAGGATAGCGTTTGCCACATCCGCGGCCTCAGCCCGGGTCGGTCGAGTAGAATCGACCATGGAACTAAGCATCTGGGTGGCTGTAATCACCGGCTTCCCAACGGTATTGGCCTCGCGGATAATCTCCTTTTGAGCCTGCGGCACCCTCTCCAGGGGGATCTCAACCCCCAGATCGCCCCGTGCTACCATAATGCCGTCAGAAACATCGAGGATAGCATCCAGGTCTTTGAGCGCCTCATGTTTTTCAATCTTTGCGATTACAGGGGTGTCAGCTTTGGTTTTTGCTATAATCTCTTTTGTCTTTAGAATATCTTCCGCGCATCTTACAAAAGAGAGCGCTACAATGTCTACTCCTTGCTCCAGTCCGAATTGAAGATCCCGGATGTCTTTTTCGGTCAATGACGGCGCCTTTATTGTTCCGGAAGGTATATTGATTCCCTTGCGCGAGCTCAGCCACCCGCCGATAACCACCTCGCATTGTATATCAGTGGGCGTGGTGTGGAGAACTTTCATCTCCAATGTGCCGTCAGCCAACAAAATTTGATCTCCTTCCCGCACTTCCATGGGGAGTTCGGGGTAGGTCAAAGAGACAGCGTCTTTAGAGCCTGTAATAGGGCGATTGGTCAGCGTGAATATCCGGCCTGGATCAAGATGAACTCCCGGGGCGGGTATATCCCCGATCCGAATTTTCGGCCCGGCCAGATCCTGCAAAATGGCAACACGGTGTCCGAGGTCTGATGAAAGTCTTCGTATAAGACGGATCTTTTCAGCATGCTCTTTGTGGGTGCCATGGGAGAAGTTAAGACGCGCAACGTCCATTCCTCCCCTGATCAAGTCCTCGATCAGTGACGGGGAGTCACTGGCAGGTCCGATCGTACAAATGATCTTGGTTCTTCGCATGGATTTCCTCAATCCTTAACCCTCATCAAAAGCCACTCTTTTTTCCCTTCTTTTGTTCCCCACTTAGGAATCAAAAGTACATATCTCCCCTTGAGCCTTTTGCCGTAGAGACGAAATACGATCTTGTCTTCTTTTTTGCTTTCCATCTCGTAAGTACCCCTGTCCCAGATTTCAACAGTACCTTTCCCATATCCCTCTTCAATAATACCTTCGAAATCCATATATTCAACAGAGTGGTCTTCTACCTGAACGGCCAGACGCTTTTCACCCGGTTTTTGCGGCGGGATTTTTGGCACTGCCCACGATTTTGCCGCACCGTCCATTTCAAGACGAAAATCATAGTGAAGGTGGGATGCATCGTGTTTTTGTATGACGAATTTAAGGGGCATTGTTACATTCCTCTGTCTGCAAGCTCTTCAGCGATTTCGAGATAGAATTTTTGTATCTGTTCTTCAAACCTTTTCCTTGTAATATCTTTAGAAGGTCCCCATGGATGCCACCAACCCATCTGGTTGATGTGGTCAGTATTAATATTTTTTACAAAGAACTCTTCCTGCCATTTGGCGGATTTTAATGATACCAGCCCATCATTTTCTCCTTCTTCCCGGTAGATAAGCGAATACGAGAACCTGAACAAAGGGAAGATGTGATCATATGGGAGTATCCCCGTAAATGTTTGATAGAGTACGCTGTTTTCGCGTTCAAAATCCCATGCCTTTTCATTGAACTTGCGGCATCTGTCCCCCGTAAGATCCTCGAAGCCTTTAATGGACACCCCCACTGTTTTTGCCAATGGGATGAGGAGTGACAGACGCTTGATTCCCCAATCAGCAATTGGAGTGCCCCAGTGTGGAGTCCCAATAGTGCTGAGAGATGCCACTCTGTTATCCATTTTATCGTTATAGATCATATGACGGGCATCAAGCCCCCCCATGCTGTGGCCGACAATATGTACCTTTTCCCATTTTGTGAAATTATCGGTAATTGCTTCGATGCTGTTTTTAAGGTCCTCTGCCCGTTCATCTACGCTTCCAGCCCATCGTGCCCTGGAGTGGAACGTTTCAAATCCATGGTCAAGAAGCGTACTGCGGATTTTTCGAAAATAGTGAAATCGATCATCTCCGGAGTTATCCAGATGGACTAATATATTCAACAAGTGGTCAAAACGACAGATTCCATGAGCTAAGATGATAGGGTATTTGGTTTTATACATTTCATTCTATAATAGAGCGGTAGTCCCAAAATTATATTATAACATAATATTCAAAAGGTCTTGTATAAGATTTTTATTAATTTTATTGCAAATAGTTGCCGAATATATGTTTGTATTTCAAATAGTCCCTATATTGCAACGTTACCATTTTATAACACAATGAAATTGTCCACCGGGATCACTTATAATTTATGGAAAGAAAGGCTCTGTGGTTAATAACAGTATTCCACAAAAATTAGGAAAGTATAAGGTTATTAAAGAGTTGGGACGCGGGGGCATGGGTATAGTATATTTGGCCAGTGATCCTTTTATTAAACGTCTTGTTGCCGTCAAAACAGCCTTTTCAGATCCTGCCGGAGATCCCAAGGCGCTTGCTCGTGTACAGCAACAATTTTTTAACGAGGCACAAGCTGCGGGAAAGTTAGTGCATCCTCATATTATTTCTGTTTATGACGCGGCGGTTGAAGAGGATCAATGTTACATCGTAATGGAGTACCTTGATGGGGAGACCCTGGAAAATTATTGCGACAAGGGGTTCTTGCTTCCGGTAAAAAGGGTTGTGGATATTATCTTTAAGTGTGCGAAGGCCCTTGACTATGCCCACCGACAAGGTGTCGTCCATAGAGATATCAAACCAAGTAACATTATCATTTCAAAAAAGGGAAAGGTTAAAATTACTGATTTCGGCATCGCCATGGTTGAGGCCTCCGATTCCACACAGCCGATAGGCTTGATCGGTTCTGTACGATATATGTCTCCCGAGCAGCTTCGGGAAGAGACATTAACTTCACAAACCGATATTTTCTCTTTAGGGGTGGTTATGTATAAACTCCTGGGAGGCGACAGCCCCTTTCCCGGAGAGAGCGCACACGCTGTAATTTACAAGATTATTAATGAAGAGCCTGTTCCATTAAGCAGACACAGACCCGGTATCCCCGAATCCCTCGGGGCAATTATCAAGCGTGCTTTAGAGAAGGAACTGGGGAAACGTTACCAGACAGGAATCGAATTCGCCTCTGAATTAAGTGTGGCGTTCAGTCATTTGAGACTATCAGAAAAAGAGATCGGCCAACAAGAAAAATTTAACGCTCTTAAACAGATCAAGTTTTTCAGCAGTTTTAATTCCGCTGAATTAGAAGAAGTGATCAAGGCGAGCCTCTGGACTACTTATAGCAGCAGCAGGCATATTATCACCGAGGGTGAAATAGATGACTCCTTTTATATCATTGTTTCCGGCAGGGTGAAGGTTAAAAAGCACGGAAGACCTCTGGCAGTCCTGGAAAAAGGAGATTGTTTCGGAGAAATGGCTTATCTCGGCAAGACCGAACGGACAGCCAGCATCGTAGCGATCAATGACGTTATGCTTATGAAAATAAACGCTTCACTCATGGATCAAGCATCTCGTAATACCCAACTCCGTTTCTATAAAGTTTTTATAACTACTTTAATTAAACGGCTTACAAAAACGAGCGAGTTGTTAACGCGGACAGGGAACGCAGGCTGAAGCGAGACCTTTGCATAACGTGACATTTTTTCGTCAGGCAAGAAAGGCAAAAAATTTAACCGGAGGAATACATTGGGTATTTCGAGGATTAAAATTTGAAGCCTGACGCCGCATCACGGGAAAATGGCAGTTATGCAAAGGTCTCAAAGCAGGATACTATATCTGGCGGGAATTCAAATTTATATAGATATTAAGACATGAAACAAATTTCACAAAGACCGAAGAACTGGTTGAGCGCCATTTGGGGATTGACCCTGGGTGTTATGTTCACAGAGATAGTGACATCTGTTTTTATGCATCAACAGGGCTGGATGAAACTAACATATCCATTTCTCGCATTAGCTCTGGCCTGTACTGTTATATTTTTTGTTCGAGGTTTTATTTCCAGGAGGTCCTCCCCAAAAAAACTGACTAAAGAATATATTGATGCTAACCGGATTGTTGGTATTACATACCAGGGAAGGGGTATGCTTGATCTGGCGTTTGACAAATTTTGCAAGTGTCCCGTCGACGACATAATGAAACCTCTTTTATACGATCTCGCCGGCGAGTATGAAAAACAGGAGATGTTCGATAACGCGCTGGAGATATACAAATACATTCAGAAGCATGACGATAAATATGAGGGTATTGCCCTAAAGATCAATCTTCTTGAGTCAGGCATAACATCTCAGGATATCCAGGAGAGTGGTAACGAAGACCTTTCAAATACGCGGATACTTGACGGCACACCGGATATGTCTACTCTTGGGCGGTATAAGATTGTAAAGGAATTGGGCATGGGGGCCATGGGGATGGTCTATAAGGGGATGGACCCGAAGATCAATCGCACCGTAGCCATTAAAACAGTGCGAATCAGCGATGAAGAGAATTCTCCTGATAGTGAAGAAGTAAGGCGACGTTTTTACCGGGAGGCAGAAGCGGCCGGAGGACTTTCGCATCCCAACATTGTCACTATTTACGATGTTGGGGAGGAAGGTGACATCGCATACATAGCCATGGAATATCTTGAGGGAACAAGTTTGGAAAAACATGCCAAGAAACCGAATCTCTTCCCCCTGCGAAAAATTATTCATTATATGGTTATGATTTGCAGGGCCCTGGATTATGCCCATAAGCATAATGTAATCCATCGGGATATAAAGCCCGCCAATATAATGCTATTAAAAGGCGACATAATCAAAGTCGCCGATTTTGGGATAGCACGGATGACCACATCATCCAGAACCCAGACCGGAGTGATTCTTGGCACGCCCAACTATATGTCACCGGAACAGGTGGAAGGCAAAAAGGTGGATGGACGGTCTGATATTTTTTCCCTCGGTGTTCTTTTTTACCAGTTTCTTACCGGTGAACTCCCCTTTAAAGGGGCAAGTCTCGGAGCAATAATGCATAATATCAGCAAAACCCCGCACATACCGCCCCGACAATATAATCCTAAAATTCCAAAGGCTTGTGTTGCTATTATAGATAAAGCGCTCGAAAAGGATGTCAATAAGCGCTATCAAAGAGTGAGCGCTTTTGGGAAGCACCTTGTAATGATAGGCAGGCGAATAGAGGAACTTGTGGCCCGGAAGAGAACACAAGGCAAAGCCTCTGTCGGCGCGAAGACAATACCCCGGAGCCCGCAAGCGGAGCGCTAAGAGTCAAGGAAGTCTTTCTGATAATATATAATTTCTCCTTTTTTCTTTAAAGCGGCCAACCACTGGCGGAAGGTTTCTTGACGTTTTTGGTTTAAAATACGAGTCTTGATGGTCTCTTTTTCAGAGCTGAAGGCATCCTCTTTTGCCTCTCC
Source organism: Desulfobacterales bacterium (assembly GCA_030594505.1). Taxonomy (GTDB): domain Bacteria; phylum Desulfobacterota; class Desulfobacteria; order Desulfobacterales. The sequence goes on along the minus strand of JAUVFC010000070.1, from coordinate 2,230 downwards.
TTTTTTCTTAAAGCGGAGAACAAGGTATTTCCCTTTTGCCTCAAGTACGACCTCCGGAAAGGGTTTCTCACCCGAAAGCAAAAAGGCTGTTTCTGAAACAGACGGCGCGTAACCGATCTTGGGAATCTGCTCACCCCGTTTAAAAGGACCGGTACTTGTCACGACAAGGTCCTCATTTTTAGCTAACGTTTTAAAATCAGAGCCAATTTTTAATGCCACCAAAAACTGTTCCGCTGCTTCGCGGGCCAACTTCTTTTTTTCTTCTTGCAAAAGATCCTGGCGCACCCTTTTTTCAACATCTTTTAGCTCAGGTACTTGCGCCTCCTTTTTTTCTATGAGCTGGAGTATGTAATACCCGTCCGAGAGTTCCAGCAAAGGCGATACATCGTCCTCCAGAAGGGCGAACGCAGTATGCGCAAATTTGGTACTGTCTTTGACCTTAACACCGGATATCTGTTCATTTTCAGCAAAAAAAACAGTGGATTTTAGTTGTAACGTGTAATCAGAGGCAACATCGACCATGGCACAGGCCGCTGCGCACTCTTCGTATATCTTGTTCGTTTTTTCAAAAGCGTTTATTTTGGCCCCCTCATGTACCAAGGTCTTTCGGATCTCTTCTTTCACCTCATACAGGGGCGTCTGTTTGGACTCATTTACCTTTTCGACCTTAATAATATGCCACCCGAACCTGGTTCTGACAGGATCGCTGATCCGGCCCGGTGAAAGAGAAAAAGCGGCCTCTTCAAACGGCTTTACCATCCTTCCGCGTGGAAAGGTCCCGAGATCACCACCCCGGGCTTTAGTCGGTCCTTCAGAATACTTCTGCGCCAGTGCGGCAAAATCTCCCCCCTCCCTCGCTTCTTTTAATACCTTAAGGGCTTTTTTCTTTATTGCTTCCGCTTGCTCGGGTGAAGCGTCTTCAGGTACGTTGAAAAGGATATGTCGTGCTTTTACCGTCTTGGGGGTTGAGAATTTTTCATTATTTAGCTCGTAGTGATTTTGTATTTCGTTTTCACGGACGGTTATCTCCTTTTCAAATTCCTTAAACGGAAAAGAGAGATAACGCACTTTTACTTTCTCCCGGGTCTTATACCGGTCTTCATGTTTTAAAAAATAGGCTTCAACGGCTTCTGCCGCGAGTTCGGGATCTTTTACAGATACAGGGCTGAAGCCGACAAAGTCGATATCTACCTTCTCATTCTCTTCTTTAAAAGCCTCCAACGCCTCGGCATCGGATACCTTGACAGTGTTCAGAATGATATACTGTACCTTGGTGAACAATATGTCCGTTTGTATATTCTCCTCAAAGGACTGAGGAGTTGTACCGTAATGGCTTAACGCGCGCAGATAGGTCTGCTGGTCGAATCGGCCCTCTTTTTTAAAGGCAGGGATATCTTGGATGGATCCGATTAATTCTTCTTTTCTGACGCGTAAGCCAAGGTTTTTGGCCTCCTGTACTATCAAACGCTGAGAAATTAAACGGTCTAAGGCCTGGTATTTGAGATTAAGGGCTTTCATGAGGTTATCGTCCAACTGGTCCCCGTATTGACGTCTATACAGTTCAAGAAGGTCGTTGTAAGCGTTTCTGAACTCATCAAATGTGATTACGCTGTCATTGACCGCTGCGAGGCGGCCGGCCCTTTGCTCGCGAAAGGACCCGACGCCCCAGAATGTAAAAACGACCACTATGGCTCCAAGAACAATTTTTATAAACAAAGACTGTGTATGTTTTCGCATCAAGCGTAGCATAATTACCCCTTAAAGTTTTCGCCTTCCTTTGAATCTGTGTCCTATATTTAATTCCTTTTGTAAGCCTTGATCTATAATTTGTCAAGAGACGGTTCGGCCATAGCGACCCATGACAGAATCAGAAAACAGGGTTGACATCTATCCTTTTTGGCCGCAGGTCAAAGGCAGGGATTGACATATGCTGTAGTCGTTACTTGTTTTTTTCACGATTTCAATGTATAGTGCGGGGCTATGAATCAGTATTTTGATGTAGGTACATCCTTTGCTCTTTTCGTTCTCACCAATAACCCATATAACAACTCTAACCTGACAGGAGGTACGGCGTGTCAAAGAAGATTCAACTTCACATCAATGGGAAAGAGATAGCGGTCGAACCCGGAAACACCATCTTTCAAGCGGCCGAGGAGGCCGGAATCACTATCCCCACTTTTTGTTTCCAGGAGCACCTGAAGCCCCTGGGCCGCTGCCGCATCTGCGTGGT
>JAUVFC010000177.1 GCA_030594505.1 Desulfobacterales bacterium | reverse complement strand
CGTCAGGGTGTTCCTGATTTGGATCGATCTGAGGGTGCGCAAACTTCAGAACTTCAAAAAGGCGGGTATGTCCTGTGGGAATCTTCGGATAATGTGCCTGATATCATTTTGATCGGAACCGGGTCTGAACTGCATATTACCCTGGAGGCAGGCAAGAAACTGGCTGAAGAAGGAATGAATATTCGTGTCGTATCACTTCCAAGCTGGGAAATTTTTGATCGTCAGCCGGATGATTACAGGGAACGCGTTCTTCCTTCTTCTGTTAAGGCCCGGGTGGCTGTGGAAGCAGGAATTAAGCTCGGTTGGGAACATTATGTCGGTCTTGATGGTGCTGTAATTGGCATGGAGAGTTTTGGGGCAAGCGCACCGTCTCCAGTTTTATACGAAAAGTTCGGAATAACCGTGGAAAACGTTATTCAAACAGCCAGGGGTTTGATGGGAAAGCGGTAATACTGAGTGAGATGCCCCCTCGCAATGTCATTGCGAGGGAGTGAAACGACCGAAGCAATCGCACAAAGCATTGAAAACATATAGATTGCCACGCTCCCTTCGGTCGCTCGCAATGACAAAAAAGGATTGTAACCCTCTCCCACCAAGGGAGAGGGAACTATAATGAATTCACATAGCTATTATTTTGCAATCTCCTTTTATGAGTTCCGTCAAAGGTACCCCCATCTTTTTAACTTCTATACCAAGTTTTTCCAGGTCATCGGAAACTCCATAAAGATCCGAACATGTTTTCCATGCGAGCAGTTTCACACCGGTTTTTTTCATTTTGGATAAATAATCCTGCAATTCTGTATCTACCGAAATAAGCTTGGAAGAAGGCCCCCACACTATTAAAGTAACTTCTTTCCACCATCCCCTGAGCTTAGAATTCAAAGTGTACATAAAAACCATTTTCAATGCTACTTCTCTATCTCCGCTCGTCCATAATACTATTAGCTCATCTGATTTCCCTCCCATAATAATATCCTCCTTAATTTAAAATCCCAAATCCTCGTTAATTAAAACGACCTTCACCCTGCCCTTCGGAAATGCTTTTTCCGTGATCGTCCAGGTGTTGCAAATACGGGCAGGACTTATGCATTCTTCGCAGTAGGAAGTTTCCGCGCAGGGCGTTTTCATGTTCAACCGCATAGTGTTGATTGGTGCGGCATAGTTTTTAACACGGAACATGGCATCTTCCAGCTCGGGAACAATTTTATTCCGGCCGACCAGCACAATGACGTTCCTGGGACCGAAGGTAAGAGCGGCGACACGGTTTCCGATCATGTCAAGGTTAACAAGCATACCTGATTCAGTTACGGCATTGGTTCCAGTTATAAACAGATCGGACAAAAGCGCCTGCCTGCGGCGTTCGAGACCCTCTTCTATGGATATGCTTTTATCAAAGGTATCCAGCACATTAAGGTCTTCTCTGTTTTTGAGGGATCCATAAAGCCCCGTAGCGATAAACGTCTGTGAGCCACCCCAGGAGATGCTTTTTACATCTATCTTGGGAATAATTTCTTCCAGTACGATCTTTTTGGCCTCATCAGCATTATCTACCAAGAAAGCCTCAAAGTTGTTCAAATCCAACGCTTCTTTGACATCGGCAAGCTTAATCCGCCAAAAATCTTTGATTGGTTTATCCATTTCATACCCCCGATTTTTGTAGTTTTTGTGCCCCTGTATCTACCGAACTCGATACGGATTCACCCACGTACTTAATGCAATTATATCCATAAAGATGTATTAAATTTGATCTATATCAATGCAAAAAGCGAAAAAATGTTATATTAGAAATTAATTTTGTATGTTAGCAGAAAAGATGGGAGATTCAATAGAAAAAATAACACCGGGAGAGAAATAACATGAAAGAAACGGATGTGGCGATATTGGGAGGGTTGTCAGGTATTTCGGCAGGTATTAGCTGCAGGAGACATTATCCTGATAAAAAAGTAATACTGATCAGGAAGGAGGGCACTATTCTTGTTCCGTGCGGAATTCCATATATCTATGGCACAGTAGGCGGTCCGGAAAACAACGTTATTCCGGACGGACTTTTAGAGAGAAACGGGATCGAACTGTTAAAGGGGGAGGCCGTTGATGTTGACCGGGAGAAAAAACTCGTTACCTTAAAAGACGGCGAGACGGTCAAATATGACAAGCTCGTATTTGCCACAGGATCGGGCCCCATGGTGCCGCCTATTCCGGGAATCGACAAGAAGAATGTCTTCCCTGTGAAAAAGGAATTTGATTATTTGTCAGATCTCATGAAACAGCTGGATAATGCCAGGGACCTGATTATCATCGGGGGCGGTTTTATAGGGATGGAATTTGCCGATGAGTGCAGAAAAGGCAGAGATATCAATATTACCGTTGTCGAGGCCTTGCCGCACTGTCTACAGATGGCAATGGATAATGAGTTCTGTGATGAGGCACAGGCCAGGCTGGAGGAAACAGGGGTGAAAGTCCTGGTAAATGAGAAGGTTGAAGTCATACTCGGCGACGAAGCAGTTACGGGAGTGAAACTGGCAAGTGGCAAAGAACTTAAGGCGGATATGATAATCCTGGGCATTGGTGCGGTTCCACATACAGAACTTGCGGAAAAATCAGGGCTGGAGCTGGGATTCAGAAATACGATCAAAGTTGACCGTTTCATGCGGACCTACACCGATCCCGATATCTACGCATGCGGCGATTGTGCCGAGAAGGTTTCTTTCTTTGACGGGCGACCGACCGGAGTTATGCTCGCTTCAATCGTCACCTCAGAGGCGCGAATTGTCGGCGCTAATCTTTACTCTCCCACACATCAGAACTGCGGAGCCATCAGTGTATTTTCTACCGTTATTAACGACAGGGCATTTGGTGTCGCGGGCGTTACCGAAAGGTTTGTAAAGCAGACAGAGACAAAATACGTTATAACAGAGGCGGAGGCACCCGACACCCATCCTGGCGGAATGCCCGATTCTACACTCACAAAAGTAGTGCTCATATTTACCAAAGACACCGCTACGTTAATCGGTGGCGCGATATCGGGAGGAAAACCGGTGGGGGAAATGGTAAATGTGCTCAGCGCATGTATAATGCACCATATGACGGCTGATGATATAGTTAAGTTTCAGATGGGAACCCATCCCGCGCTTACATCGTCTCCTATAATGTATCCTATTGTGAACGCGGCTTGCAAGGCGGTTATTCCCCTTAAGGGTAAGAGCAGTATTGTTTGATTTCTTAGATAATTCTTGCTGTTCTTTGTGCTTTTGGTAGGGGCGTATTGCGATACGCCCCTACATGCTTTTTCATTTCAGATTCTTGCCATACTCTGCAAGTTCTTCCAACCCGACACGATCAACCAGTCTGATGTTCGAGCCATTTACTTCGATCAACTTCCGGGCCTTCATGTTTCCCAGGGTTCTTGATAGCGATTCGGGGCCTGTGCCCAGAATATTGGCAAGCTGTGACTTGGAAATACTCAGCGTTATAAAATTTTCGGCTCCCTGCTCTTCTAATTGGTAGAGCAAGTAAGCAGCCAATCGCCCCGGAACTTCCTTCAGTGAAAGGTTTTCTATCTGAATGGTAAACTCACGAAGCCGCATCGATAGGACTGCCAATATATTCATTGTGAGAGAAGGATTGTTTGTTATTAGATTTATGAATTGAGTCCGGGGAAAAAATAACAGATGGCTTTTTGAAATTGCCTGTGCGTTGGCGGGAAATGATTTGCCGGCAAAAACGGGAACGGCGCCGATAGATTCTCCCTCTGTAACCATGTGGAGAATCTGCTCTTTTCCTTCGGGAGATACTTTGTAAACTTTTACGGTTCCCGTCATAACAAGAAAAAAACCGTTTCCTTCATCCCCGTCAAAAAAATTATTTCACCTTTGTTAAATTTTTTATCGACGGCTATTCGCTTAATCTCTTTGAGGTGTGCCTCAGAAAGTCCCCCAAAGAGCTGGCTGTCAGACAGGATATCCAAAACTTTTGTCATAAACATGGTCCTTTTTTGGAAAATATCACCCCTTCTTAACTTAAGTCAAGGCAATGCTTTATACCATGGGATAAGTATAAAGCAAAAAATAATCAATATCTATACCGAACAAAGGAGGAATCTAATGTTTTGTTATCAATGTCAGGAAACGGCAAAGAATACAGGCTGCATGGTAAAGGGTGTCTGCGGAAAAACGGAGGAAACGGCGAACCTTCAGGATCTGCTGATTTATGTCATAAAGGGCATCGCCATTTATGGCGAAAAAGCAAAAGAGCTGGGAAAATTCGAAAAGAAATATGGATTGTTTATAGCGCAAGCCCTTTTTGCAACCATAACAAATGCAAACTTTGACAATGACAGATTGATCTCACTTATCAGAGAGGGATTGAAGCTCCGGGAGGAATTAAAGAAAAAATGTAAAGGCGATATTCAGGAAAAATTGCATGACTCAGCG
>JAUVFC010000141.1 GCA_030594505.1 Desulfobacterales bacterium | reverse complement strand
TGAACCTTGAACCCTGAACCTTGAACCTTGAACCTTGAACCTTGAACCTTGAACCTTGAACCTTGAACCTTGAACCCTGAACCCTGAACCTTGAACCATGAATATGGATGACGATCGTAAAAGCAGAACGCAAAAGAAAAATGAAGCCAGGGCGTTGCAGAAGCTTGGCGAACAGCTTGTGGATTTGTCACCTGAACAGCTTGGAGGTATTGATATGCCTGATGAGCTGCGTAAGGCTATTGTTGTTGCCCGGAAAACAAAAAGTCACGGAGCAAGGCGCAGGCAATTGCAATACATCGGCACGCTCATGCGTGATATCGACCCTGAACCCATACGGAATGCCCTTGAAAACATCAGGCACGGCCATTCTCATAATGTCCGTGCCTTTAAAAAGATTGAAAAGTGGCGAGATGAAATCAAAGAAGGAAACAAGCAGATTATTGAGGAGATTCTAAGCATCTGCCCTGATGCTGAAAGGCCGCGTCTGGCACAGCTTGCAAGAAACGCACGCAAAGAATATGAAGCAGGAACGGGCGTAAAATCCTCAAGGATACTTTTTCGTTATCTGAAGCAGATTGCAGATTTAGATAACAAAATGGAGAAGATAAAATGAGCGAGAAAAATCCTGTTGTTGTTTTTGAGACAAGTGAAGGAAATTTTGAGAGGGATGGATAAACACATACCGCACGTAATTTGTCGAGGCTTTGCTCATATTCTCAAGGTGTTGAAGTATGCCGTGCAGAGATCAGGGCAGGAACACGCTCCAGAGGCTGCGGCGAGCATGGCCTTTTACGCGCTCTTTTCACTGTTTCCCCTTTTTTTGATCCTTGTTGCTGTAAACAGTGTTATATTAGAAAGCTTGCACGTCCGGGAACAGATCCTTGACACGATCCTCGAGTTTCTCCCTGTTGCCTCCCACCAGATGATTACACAAAATATAGAGCAAATCCTCCAGGCGCGCGGCACGGTTGGCATTGTGGGGGCGATCGCTCTCCTGTGGGCTGCAACGCATGTTTTTACCACGCTGGTTCATAATCTGAACAGGGCCTGGCCTGGTGCGCCGGCACAAAATATTTTCAGGAGCAGATTAATCGCGCTCATCATAGTGATCTGTTTTGTGGCGCTCCTCCCTGTATTTTTGCTTGCAAAGACCGTGGTTAACCTGATTGCTGATTTCAACGTACAGTTGATAGGGGGCCTTTCAATTTCATCGTTTCGCCACATTTTTTCGAATTTGTTCCTTTATGTGTTTATCTGTATGACGTTTATTTTTCTCTATCGTTGGGTACCCAATACGAAAGTCCGGTGGGCTGAGGCATTTGGTGGAGCATTCGTTGCGGCGATAGCGGCGGGAGAAGTGACTGCCGCGTTTAGTTGGTACCTCAGCAGCGGGCTGTCACGATATAACATAGTGTATGGCTCGTTAGGCGCGCTACTGTCTTTTATGACGTGGATATACATCATTAATTTCATCGTGATATTTGGCGCGCATTTGAGCGCTGCGATTGCGCAGTATACCCCCTTGGCAGGCAAGGGGGCGGACCCACCTCCGGGGGAATGATCAGGGTTTTCGCTCGATTTTATCAGGACATAGTTGATTTTTATGGACAAGCCGCCCCTTCCTCTTGCAATAAAGGGCCTGAAATGTACGACATGAGCCAGACCCGTCCACTGAATCATCTTCGGGCCATGATGCATATTCACATCGCATATCACAGAACTTCATTTATACCCTCCTTGGGCTGAGGTTATGCCACATAATCAGGATATAGGATTGTCCCGTATTGCCAACGTTCGGGGGTGCCAGCGGGTCGGACCAAGTTAACTTCCTGGTTTTTCCCTCTTCTAATTTTTGCTTGACCATCACTAACGGTGCGTGATATCAAGGCAATTAACGATTGAGTCGGTGTAGCTCAGCGGTAGAGCAACTGATTCGTAATCAGTAGATAGAGCACATGAAAACTTGACGGGAAATACCGTAAGTACAACATCATGCCTGGGTGGCGGAACTGGTAGACGCAAGGGACTTAAAATCCCTCGGGGCTTGTCCCTGTACGAGTTCGATTCTCGTCCTAGGCACCAGTGAAAACAGTGAGCCGGCTATTGAAGAGCAAAAAACGAGACCTTTGCGCAATGTGAGACCTTTGAAAAATGCGACATTTTTTTGTCAGGAAAGTTGAGCGAAGTGAAATCCCGTTGCCGGGGGAAGGCAAGAATTTCAAAATGGCAGTTATGCAAAGGTCTCATCTCAGAAATGTCTCGAGCATATCCGGAAGGAAATCGAAAAGCCAACGGACGTGACCCTGTTTTGAGAAGGGAACCGGACCGCCCTGATCGTACTAATCTTTTTTTGGGGACACAACTGCGATCACTATGACCAGCAGAAGGATCTCGAAGACCACCACTGCGGACCAGCTTTCTGAAAAATATTGAATCAAGCCCCCGCCGACAATGGCGGGAACAGCAAAATCAATCGCCGTGCCTATTCTTCGAGGTGTATCCATATGTTATCTCCTGTCTAAATATGAAGAACTCCCGCTCTCAGGGCTTCCCATCAAAAATTTCTTATGTTAAGCAAAACATTTATACCTTAAAAATTACGTAAAGTAAAGTATAAAAAAAATGGTTTTTCATTCGGACATGCAAGACACGAAGACGTTAGATTCTATATTCGGTGGCCGTATCAAGGTTGTTCAAGATGCGACAGGATATCGATTTTCCATTGATGCGGTTGTGCTTGCGCACCACATAAGGCCGAAGCCTGCGGATACTGTTCTTGATTTAGGGACCGGATGCGGGATTATTCCTCTTGTTCTTGCCTACAGAAAATCGATTACACAGGTTGTCGGAGTCGAGATACAAAAAGATCTGGCTGAAATGGCTAAAGAAAATATCCACTTAAACAATATGGATGATCTTATCACCATTTATCATAAAGACTTAAAGGAACTTAAAGGGGTCTTGCCCGAGGGAAATATAGATATCGTCTGCAGCAATCCGCCATACAGAAAGACCGGCTCCGGGCGTGTGAATCCGAATCCGCAGCGGGCGATTGCACGTCATGAGATAAAGACGAATCTGCACGATATTCTTGAAACCGGCGCCTTTTTCTTGAAGAAATCGGGCCGCATCATTGTAATCTATTCCGCAGAGCGTTTAACCGACCTGGTGTGCGGCATGAGGAAGTTCGGTCTCGAACCAAAGCTCCTTCGAACGGTCTATCCCTATGTTGACTCAGAGGCGAAATTGGTGATTCTGGAAGGGAGAAAGGGGGGAAGACCGGGTATGAAGATAAACCGTCCGCTTATTATATATAACAGGGACGGGAGTTATACGGGTGAAGTAAGGGCGATGTTTGAGTAGTGTCCATCCAAAAGGCATCTTTTGCCTCAATACTGCGTTCTCCGTCCCGCCCTGGCGGGACTACGCCTCCGGTAGAAGCCTTTGTGCGGCCTTGTCTTGAGACAAAATCTACCATTTTGGATGGACACTAAGTAGGAATTACAACGGTCCTATTTTAAACCTGATATCGGAAACAGCTTTTTCACCCAGCACCTTATTCAGTTTTTCAATCAGTTCTTCTTTCATGAATTGTAGGTGGTGCATCCACGGCGCTCCTGAAACATGGACAATCAAGAGACTTCCTTTTATTGTTTCCGGCTGTGCGTTGCGCGCGATTGCCGGCCCTACAACATTATCCCAAAGATCCCATAACTTGCATGTTTCAAGATTAATATTGATTTTGGAAGCCTTGAGTGCGTCCTGCAATATCTCCCCGACCGGCAAAGGGCTTTTTAAGCGCTTGCGTGTAGGTTTGTGCATGCGTGAAGACTATCCAATTCTGACATCAAAGTCAACTTGAGAATAAACTCCCAAAATCCGATGTAGGTTCAGGCCGATCAGCCCTTTTAGATTTTTTTGCTCAAAAAAATCATTTTAGCAGCTTGAGATACGTGTTATTTAACGTCTGCTTGATGAACCAAGGTACTCTTATCGTCTTTGTTTCAGTCATATTTATACAGGGTCATAACGCCAAGCTTGAGGAACGCCGAATAAAACGCAAGGACATCCAAATGTCGCGTTATGCAAAGGTATGAGGTGCAAGGCGAAAGGTGAAAGGATAAAACCCTTACTTTGAGAGGGCCGGGTGTCTTTAATTACAAACGGGACGGCTATTTACCCAATCGGCCTAAAAACTCCTGTGGACTGACCACCTTTTGTCCCTTGCACAATTTTTTGGGAAAATGCTTCTTATTACCCGTGATCAGAAAATCAGCCAGAGCTGCCAGGGCTGCCTCCAGGAAAGGCTCGTCGCTGCTGTCCGGGAGTTGAAACGATTCAGCGAGGGCAGGGGCCTTTATACCCTTCGCACGGATGAACTCGATGATGATCCGGACATTGTCGGGGTTCAGATCAAATTTTGGCCGTGTCAAAACCTCTAAATACTCTGCCAGGATGTGTTCATTAACTACGATGTGAACATCTCCCTGAAGGACTAAACGCAGGATCCTTGCCGGATTGCTCCGCGGTTTGAGGAATGCGGAGACAAGGACGTTTGTATCCAGAACAATCTTCAACGCCGCTTTCCTTTTCTCACCGCATTAATTTCCGATTGAATTGCTTCGCTGCTTATCTGATGAGTACCTTTACTTACAGAATCTCTATGGAGACTGTCCAACGCCTTGAGCGCCCGTGCTCTCTGGATAACATCCAACTCTTGTTCGAAGGTTTCTTCGTTCACTCCGGTTAATATAGCGATGGGCCGCCCGTTCGCCGTAATAACCAAATCTTTTTCCTGTTGCGCCAGCTTCCACACCTCACTCGGCTTGAGACGCAGATCACGGATGGAGACAAATCTCATTGTTGTTACCCCTTCAATATGATGTTGACATATAAGATAATAATAACTCTACAATTAATGACACATTTAGTCAACTTTTTATCATAGTTTGTCATAGCTTGCTTTTAATGGGCGACAATCCGGTGACATCGGTGGCACTTGGACATTTTTAGTTCGTGCGGACCCGCATGCTAGGTGGTGTGTGGGCCGGGGGAGAAAAACCCCCGGCTACCCGATTCGGCGATTATCAACAATTGACGTGGCGAGAAGGCAGTTGAACCCTCCTGCGCTTACTCCCACATGTCAATGGTGATTGTTATG
>JAUVFC010000118.1 GCA_030594505.1 Desulfobacterales bacterium | reverse complement strand
GTTTGATTCGAAGCCACGGTGGCTGGGCTGCTGTCACACAGATGCGCAAGGCCAAGATATTTGAAAAATCGGATGAGCGTATTCTTGGTGATGGTGATTTTGTTGAACAGGTGCTTTCGGCTGCTGAGGAACAGATGGAAAAGCGCTATAGATTGCAGGCCAAAGGCTATGACCTTGACAAGCTTGCATCCAGGGTGTGTGATCTTATGCACCTTGAGCCAGCCGAGCTTTGGGCGCCAGGCAAAGAGCGCAAACGGGTTGCGGCAAGAAGTTTACTATGCTATTGGGCGGTAAGAGACCTTGGTATTGATATGGCTCAAATAGCAAGGCGATTGAATCTCTCATTGGCCGGGGTTAGCCAGTCGGTAAAGCGAGGAGAGACAATAGTACAACAAAAGGGCTACAACCTCATCGATCCTTAAGCCCTAAACTGTAAATGTGGAAATGTGAAGGGCGTTATATATTAAAACACCAAAGGGTTACACCCCCAAACGTCATGTCAAAAACAGATCGTGCCGGCCAAGCGTTAAGCTTGCCCGGCCAATTTATTGTCAATTCTTGATTGGTCGGTTATGTTCCTCGATTCTCCTTTCCAAATCCCTTTTCTCTTCCAACAAATCAAACATTTTTATGGCATGCCTGATAATTTCCTTTATACTTTTCTCATTCCATGGTTTGATAATGTATCGATAAACAAGCCCGCCGCCAATGGTATTGAGAACAGTATCTTTGTCGGCAGCGGCGGACAGTATCAGCCTGACAACATCAGGATATCTATCTCGAACCTTTTTGAACAGTGTATGGCCAGTCATATCGGGCATTCTCAGGTCAGAAACAATAACATGCACCTTTTCTTTTTCCATTAATTCAAGTGCCTCTTGTCCACTCGGGGCGAAAAGACTCTGATACGGCTCCTTGTGCAAAAGCCTCTTCAGTGAAGTCAGGACATTCTTCTCGTCATCCACAAAAAGAACAGTTCGATTTTCCATCATTTGTGTCTCCTTAGGTTATGGTAGTACACAAAGAAGGGGCAATAGCCTGTTGATAGATACCGGACAGATGGAAGACCTTATGACGCTGGAGTAATGCCACCTTCTTGCGGTATTTTTCATTTTTCATTACTGAGCCGATTATAAAGAATTACCCTCATCTCAGGGAATTGTCAAGTCAAAGGGGTCAGGTCTCAAGGAAGCAATGGGGACATCCTATAGTCCTCCTGTCAAGTAGAAAATGATACATGATTGAGTCAAAACTTTTTGATTTTAAAGAGCTTCGATAAGACAATATAGAAAAAGAGAGGGCAAAAATGACGAAAGTAGGAATTATCCGTTGCGAGAAGAATGAGCAAAGGTGTCCTTTAACCAGCTGTTTCCGATGCATGATGGAAACCAAGGAAGGATTCCAAATCTATGAAGCCGCTATGCCCGCTGGAGTTTTTACCTGCAGATGTCCAGGCGATTCCGTTGTAGAACTGGCCAAGATTCTCAAGGCCAAGGGTGCTGAAGCTATCCACTTCTGTACCTGTACCTTTGCCAAAAAAGAGGATAAGGGTTGGTCCATGGAAAGCCCCGGATTTTGCGAACACATCGACGAACTCATCGAAAACGTGCACAGGGAAACTGGTATTCCCTGCGTGAAAGGTACAGCACACCTTCCTAAAGATTATGTTCTCCAGCAGTGGACGTAATTAAGACACGGGGAAATGGGGTCGCCCTGATCGCCATATCCGCAGCATGAGACATGTCTGTCAATTCGCCGGCAAGTCCTTCAGAAAGGTGTTAATGTAGTTGGCGGCCTTGTCCCTGGCAGCCTTCCGGGGAAGGAAATGGTTTCCGTCCAGGGGTCTGAAAAAGGTTCGCGGGCATATACGCCGGACCTCTTTTTTATAATCGATTCTAACACCACCATCATAAATATCCAGGATCCTGTCCTGACTGGCATAAAGGCACAGGGCCGGCGTGTCTTGCAAACAGACCCTTTTCAATGGATCTAAAATGAAAAAATCGGCAAGTGTGTTAAGTAATTTGACCCTTTTCCGTTCTAATAGACCAAAGCGCTCTTTCCCCTTTCTAATTCCGGGAAACAAAAAATCCACGTAATGTCCGATTGCCGTCAAAGTCTTTTTAATACCTATTCGGGTCGGAAATATTCTTCTATAATGGGCCCCAAAAGACCTGACCACAGCGCCCGGACTCAACTTTAAAACAGCGTTTATAAGCACCACACCCCCAAAAGGTTCTTTAAGACAATAAGCCGCGTAAAGGAGCGGTATGGCCGAATAACAGGAGGCGATTCCGAAAAGCGGGAGTTGCTCTTTTTTGCTCAGCGAGTGTGCGTATTGGAGCATATGCGACGTATCACGGAGGGTTGATCTAAGAGAAAACTTGTCCGAGGAATTTCCATGCCCGGAATAGTTAAAGGAGATAAGATCGTAGCTATTTCGGGTTAACCAGCGAAACATGCCGATCTGCTGGGACAAATTTCCGCCAATCAAAGGCGGCAGAAAGACGAGGCCCCGTGGAGAGGGATTTCGCACACGAGTCCATTCCAGAGTATTCCCCTGCCCTATTGGATAAATTCCTTTTTCAAATGCGATACTCATTTTTGGAATAGACTCGTTCTATGTAAGATGACTTCGTAATAACACAGCCAATTAGTGATGTAAATCATTTGAAATGTTCCTTATCAGCACCGGGCTCGCCTCAGGTAATGACGCACAGTCGCTACCTGTCTTTTCCTGTTATGAACTGTCCATATCCTTTTCAGATGCTGGCATAGAATTCATCAATGGATAATGAAGTAGAGGGGTAACGTAGTTGACTTCGTTGAATAACTGCGGTGGCAGACAAATGTCGCAAAATAAGTTAATAAATCAACAACGTTATATATTAAAACAACAATAGGATTGTCCCCTGATTTCCTCTGAAAATTAAAGTTTTCCTCTTTCCGTCACGATATAATTATCAGGGCAAAATACTCTGAGAGAGATCTTGGTTTCTGAGAAAGTGGCGGGAGCATGCGAGGATATCAAACAGGTAATTCCGGCTTAAACCGGAAACTCAAGCAGTTCATCAATGTGCCGAGATACTCGATCCCGCTTTGCAGGTTGCTGATATTCATTGTCTCTGTTCTTTTCATTTCAAAAGTTTATTATGCCGATGGTTACAGCATCAACAAAGACCGTCAATCATACGTTTTCGAGAAACTGAAATCGCATAACGCCGTCTTCCTGGGCACTACCCATAAAAAACTGCCTATTCTAAAGTTCTTATCGGATCTAATTCCAAAACTACACGATGCTGAAGTCACCCATTTAGGATTGGAGATTTGCTCCGACCAGCAGGAAACAATTGACAAATTCCTCCAAACAGGAAGCGGTTTGGCGGATATCAAGCTGCACCACCCGATCGATTGCGAAGAATATAGAAATATATTCAACGTGATAAGGCACCTTGATCACAGCAAGAGGCCTTCCGTGATTGCACTTGACCTTCCGAAATCAATGTACGAAGGAAAAATTAACCGTGATGAGTGGATGGCCCGTTCTATCGTCAGGATTTTTCACAAAAATCCAAATGCAAAAGTTCTTTTAGTGGTAGGGAATTTTCATGTATTGAAAAAGATAGACTGGGAAGACACGGTTCCCAACAGACATGGATTTATTCGCTCGTATTTGAGTAAATTCATGCCCCGCCTTCGCGCTTTTTCAATCGGCCAATGTATCGACCACACGCCCGACGAATGTGATTTTACAAGGGAATTTAGTCACCTGGATGGTGCGGTAGCTATGGATTGTGACTGGAGATTTGCTGACTGGAAAATCGGCATCACAAAACCCATGGCAGCCAAGCCCGCTAAAGTATGCGAACTTCTGGACGGCGTCCTCGTTTACTGAACCTTGATGACTTCCCATTACAAGAGAGGTTGTGGCAACACCATTTAGACGGTGCCGGTAACCTGATCTAAAAACTCTGTCACTTTATTTTTATTCTCAGATTCCATATGGGCCATGGCAGCACGGGGATGCTGATTCAGAACTCCGGTGACCATATAGGGAATGAAATAACCCCAGTCAATTTTCTCGCGCCACGGCAGGATCTGGTCCTCGATGACTTTGACTACGGGGCGCACATTAAACTTCGGATTCTTCAAGAACGAAAGCAAGAGCTCCAATGGGCAGTTGCCGGCGCCGCGACCAATCCCATACAGGGAGCCATCCAGGAAATTGATCCCGGCTATAATTGCCGCTATGGTATTGGAAAATGCCAATTGCTGGTTGTTGTGGCAGTGGATGCCTATGGTCTTGCCGGACAACCGCTCCAAGTACTTCTTAGCAAGACAGTCAATATCCTCTGAATAGAACGCCCCGAAGCTGTCAACCAAATAGATGATCGGCACCCGGCTTCGGGCGAGGTCCTCCAGACCTTCGTCAAGATCCCGCGGCCCTACAGTGGAAACAGCCATAAGATTTATCGTCGCTTCATATCCTTTGTCCATGCAGTGATGCGCCAGGTCAATAGCCGCGTCTATCTGGTGCACATAGCAGGCCACGCGGATCATATCCAGAGAGCTCTCTGATTTTGGCAGTATGTCATCATAATCGATTCGTCCAATATCAGCCATGGCGGAAAGCTTGATCTTTTTCTCAGCGTCACCGATAACACGTCGGATATCTTCTTCAGCGCAAAATTTCCACGGCCCGACTTCATCCCGGGAAAACGATTTTTCCGAACTCAGGTAACCAATCTCCATATAATCAACACCGGCGTCGGTAAGCGCCTGGTACACCTGACGGACAAAGGCATCTTCAAACTGCCATTTATTCATCAGACCACCGTCACGGACGGTGCAGTCAATAACTTTTATTTCTGGTCTATACACACTTATTCTCCTCTCAGGTATTTTCGACAGCCTCTGATATCACACTTTATCTGTACAGTCCAGACAACGGTCAATAAAATTTTTTACGTTGCCGGCCAGCTCTTCCAGGTTTTTATCCTTCAAGGCCTTGCGGCCGAACAGCGACGAAGATACACCCACCCCCTTGACCCCGGCCTCAAAATATTCCTTCAGGTTGGAACTATTGACGCCGCCCACCGCCACGAGCGGAATCTTCTCAAAGGGGCCGAGGAGATCTTTGATATAGGCCGGTCCGCCCAAAGCCCGGCAAGGGAAAACCTTTACCATATCGGCCCCGGCTGACCAGGCCGTATAGACTTCCGTCGGGGTGAGCGCGCCGGTGATAGTAGGGATATTCTTTGATTTCGCGTACTCGATTACCTCTCTGTCCAGATTAGGTGTAACGAAAAACATGGCGCCGGCGTCCGCGGCTCTCCCGGCCTCTTCAAGATTGCGGATGGTTCCCATACCCAGGAAACTTCCCTCCGGCACCGAGTCCCTGTTCTGTGATACGATCTGTTCGGCCTCCTCGGTATTCATGGTAACCTCAATTGCCCGCAGTCCGTTGGCAAATGACGCATGCATTATCTCGCGGAAAAAAGAGGATTCCACCCCGCGCAAAATGCCAATGACCGGAACATCCAACTGCATTTTTTATCTCCTCCTCGAACGAAGATTCCTTTTGTCCTTTATCTTTTAACATGCTATTTTAAAAACTAAAGAAAAAAATGTCTCTTTTTTCAAGCTTCTCTAAAAAGCCTCTTCTTATGATTATAATATTCGAGAATCTCTCAGCAGATCAGGCCGACACATACGGGCTGGTCCTGTTATCATCCGGCATTTCACACCGCTCGAAAAAAGGAAAGCACGGGTGGGATATATCGGTGAATGATACGGAGCACGAAAAAGCCATAAACACGATCGAACAATATCTAAAAGAAAACCAGGATT
>JAUVFC010000170.1 GCA_030594505.1 Desulfobacterales bacterium | reverse complement strand
CCAAGACCGGTCGCCAAGAGTACTTTTGCGTCGGGATCGAGACGCCTTATTTCCCGAAATGTTTCCAGGCCGTCCATTACCGGCATGTTCATGTCCAGAATGACCATGTCAATTGTCCGGCAGACATGTTTGAAATCGTTGATATAAAGGAGTGTTATCCCCAGTTCCCGGAGTATGGATAACTGGGCAAGTTTGTCCTCGAATTGATCATAAATATCCCTGATATGTTCGATAAGGAACTGTTGTCCCCCATCCGGGGAGGTTGGGTTTTGTTTATGTGTATGTTTAGGCCCCATTGTTCCTTATGATAAGGCCTCCAAAAAATCTTCCACCTGAGATCGTTCGGATTCCAATTCTTCGGCTAATGTTACTATGTCCTGATCGGAGAGCCCCAATCTTTCGAGAACCTTATCATCTTGTTGTATATTTTTGTTCCCGCTTTGGCCGATACCGGACTGGTGGCATATAAAATTTGCCGCATTGATTGCCATAGCCATATAAAGTTGTTCTTCCGGACACGCAGACTGATCGTGATGATAACGGACAGGCTGAATAATATCCGCAGGGAAGTTCCATTGCTTCATAAGGAGGTATGCCATCTCAGCATGATCCAGGCCTAAGCTCTCTTTTTCTATATTATAGAGCGGGGCTTGCCCGGTGACTGTTTTTTCCAGTACCTCTCTATACTCGTCGGGGAAATAGACGCTAAAGATAATTTTCCCTATGTCGTGGAGCAATCCAGCTAAAAATGTCGACTCGTTTACGGTCATCGCAGTCTTTTTTACAACTTTCCTTGCCGCAAATCCGACACCGATAGTGTGCTTCCACAGTTCGGTCATGTCAAACCGGACGTCCTTCCCCTTTTGTGAAAGCGCGGAGAAGACCCCAGTTCCCAATGCAAGGGATATGATCTCCCTAAAACCCATTATTACAATAGCGCGGGAGATGGAGTCGATTTTTTTGGGCATCCCGTAATATGCGGAATTGGCTACCTTGAGGATCCGCGCAGATATGGCCTGGTCATTCACAATGAAATCGGCGAGGTTTTTAGCCGAGGTTTTTTCACTCCTGGCAGTTATAATAATATTATTAATAACCACAGGGAGGGTGGGAAGGCTGGTTCTGTTGTTACGGATAAGATCTACGGCCTTTTCTTTGATGCTCATTGTTGCCCTGGGTATTATTTATAACTCATGAGAAAGATTGGTAAAAATTAGATACTAAATCTTGTGTATCAGGAGCAAGATCTTTGATCCTTTCCTTTGGTATAACATTAATTATCTTTCGACGTAGTTGAGGAATCTTTTTATATTCTTCACATAAACGTATATATCGTGTGGCATCCGTTTTCTCGCCTTTTTCATCTGTAATGAGCGTAATGTCCGGATGGAGGAGGTTCGATGGATTGATTGTAGTAACTATACCGATCTCGTTGGTGTTTAGCTTTACAACGGTGCCGACCGGATAGATGCCGACTACCTGGATAAAACGTTCTACAAAAGGGGGATAGAAATGTTCACCCCTGAGACTAAATATGATCTTAAGTGCATTATGGGCGAGCGTGCCTTTTTGGTAAACCCTGGTGCTGGTGATAGCGTCGAAGGAGTCTGCAATGCTGATCATTTTGGCAAAATCTCCGATGGCCGCACTTTTCAATTTTTGAGGATACCCCGTACCGTTAATTTTTTCATGATGATTGAGTATACACTGAAGGATCTCTTTCTGGACATTTTCCACACTCTTCAAGTGCCTTGTGCCGAGGTTGGGGTGTGTCTTCATGATCCTGAATTCTGCCTCGGTCAAGGGACCTGGTTTATTAAGGATGTCTTCAGGAATCGAGGCCTTGCCAATGTCATGAAGCATGGCGCCGGCCCCCAGGACTTTGAGCTGTTCCCGGGATAGATTTAATTGACGTCCTAATGCAAGCGCAAAGATACTTACATTAATTGAGTGGGTAAACGTATATTCGTCATATGTTTTCAATTTGGAGAGAGTGACGGCGGCATAACGGTTACGAAATACACTTTCAACAAGCTGATCTACAGAGTCATTTACACTTCTTGAGTCGATTTTCCCCCCTTTTTTAACATCATCTACAAGTTTGTGAATCAAGGGGAGGTTTTCCTGGTAAATCTCGACGCATCGTTCCATCTCTTCTTTTAACGGGACCGGTTCTTGTTCTGTCCAGGAGATATCATCTTGTTTTTCTACTTTTTCTACAGCAAAGATTTCATCCTCCTGATCATTTTTTTCCTCCAACGGGGCGACATCGACAGCTTTTTTCGTATTTATCTTTAGAGTAACTATTCCGCATTCTTTAATTTGTTCTATTTCAGATTCCTTG
The DNA here is from genome assembly GCA_030594505.1 of Desulfobacterales bacterium. Taxonomy (GTDB): domain Bacteria; phylum Desulfobacterota; class Desulfobacteria; order Desulfobacterales. The sequence continues at coordinate 2,202 of JAUVFC010000170.1, read as the reverse complement.
GTTATCCGAAACTTGTTCCGTGCAAATGGATGGTTAAACCAGGAGATCCCCAATTTCTCCACATACATGCCCACTCTTAAGTCCTGAATATTAACTTCTTTAATCATCCGATATATTTCATCCCCTTCGCATTTTCGTTGAATCCGACTTTTTACGAAACCATCATACTTCGACACTAAAAAAATTATCGGCAATAAGAATAAGATGCTAAAGGATTTTATCCGCTTATCCCATCAATACTTTTTCCTGAGACCACAGCTCGAATAAACCGATCCAGCATCTCAATGTATTTTGCCCCTGCAATTTCGTATGTATTATTGTGTCCCGCCCCCGGAATGGTGTAAAATACTTTAGGGGCATTAGTGGCGCCAAAGAGCGCTCTCCCCATTTTATACGGAACAATCGTATCGTGGTCCCCATGTATAAAAAGTGTCGGCCGGCGGAGTCGCTTTATGGTTGCGATGGTGTTAAAGCGTTCTTTTAATAGGCGCGGCAAAAACGGGATTGGATAATGGTATGCCGCCATATCCTCAAGATTGGTAAGGGCCGATTCCAGGATAACGCCGGAACATTTTTTTGCGGCCGCGATATGCACGGCGGCAACTGCTCCCAGAGACCGCCCAAAAACGATGATGGGATTATTGTTTTCAGAGGCTCTTTTCGCAGTATATTGATAAGCCGCTTCAGCGTCGAGATAGAATCCCTCTTCAGATATCTTCCCTGTGCTTTTTCCGTAGCCCCTGTAGTCGAAGATAAACACATTCAGACCTATGCGGTTCAAAAGAATCAAGTTGTCGATTCTATGAGAAATATTTCCTGCATTACCGTGAAAAAACAAGAAATAGGGCGCTTCTTTCTCCGCCGGTATGAACCATCCGTTTATCGTAACCTTATCGCTGGTCTCAAAAAGAACGTCCTCATATGCGAGTCCTCGCTGATAAGGGGTAATAATGATTTGACGGTCAGGAAAAAATATTTGGCTTTCTATAAAGCTGGTACATGCGGACAAGATAAATGCTCCTACAAGGATAGAGAGTAAGACAATTCTGCCGGTATAGGATAAATGCATATTTTCAATTAAAGCATCTTTATTTTACCAGGATATCTTGTTAATCTATTTATATATCAAAAGAATATATTTTTAAAGTGAATTAATGGGGTGTGCGGATCATCAAAGCAGAGGTCTCAAAGGGAGCGCTATTATGAGGGCCAAGGAAGGCAGGTTCTTTTTGGGGACCAGCGGGTACAGCTATCCTCACTGGTCCGGCGGTGTCTTTTATCCCTCCGGCATGCCGCAAAACAAATGGTTGGAGTACTATAGTGAGCATTTTAACAGCGTAGAGTTGAACGTTACATTCTATCGGCTTCCTGTGAAAAAGACCTTTGATAACTGGTACAACCGTACACCGGAGGATTTTACGTTTGTGGTCAAGGGGAGTAGATATATCACTCATATGAAGCTGCTGAAAGATTGTAAAGAACCAGTGGAGAGATTTTTTGAACACGCTGAAAGGTTGAATGAAAAACTCGGCGCTGTTTTGTGGCAGCTTAGACCGAAGCATTCTATAGATCGCAATAGGCTTGAGGACTTTTTGGGCCTAATCGCAAAACATCCGGTTGCAAATTCCGTGCGACATGCCTTTGAGTTTCGCCATGCGACCTGGTTTTGCGAAGAGATTTATGAATTGCTGAGAAGATATGGTCTTGGTTTATGCATAGCCCATTCAGACCGTTGGCCCGTAAAAGAAGAAGTGACCGCAGACTTTGTGTACCTTCGTTTTCACGGTGGGGTTGCACCGTATTCTTCGTGTTATACGGACGAAGAACTCAAGACCTGGGCAATCAAGGCAAAAAACTGGCTTGCCGAGGGTAAGGATGTCTACGCATATTTTAATAACGATGCCTCAGGGTATGCGGTAAAAAATGCTCATACTTTTCGAGAGATGGTAAATGATTAGTTTAATCCGCTTGTTACTATTCAGCCACCTCTCTTACCCTAAAACCATACCTGTCCCTCAGTATATTTATTAAGACTGAAGATGCTTGCAGGAGCAACTCGGAGAGAACCTGTTTACGTGGAGACTCAAGGAGTTGTCGAGAGGTTTGCTCTATGCCGTCCCGTATATCATTGGCGATGTTTTCTCGTTCTTGTACAATTTTTGTTATAACAGAACGTTCCGGCAGCTTAAGCCGGTCAGTAAT
>JAUVFC010000033.1 GCA_030594505.1 Desulfobacterales bacterium | reverse complement strand
GTTTTGCCGGTACCTACTGTATCGAACCCGCTGTTATCGAAAAAGTAAAAGCAGATGAAATAGCCCTGATGCAATTTTCTCTAAGATGGCTGGCCAAACAATTGACGATTGATGATTGATGATTGATGATTGAAGAAAAAGAAAAGTGATGAGTTAAAGGATAGAACAAAACAGTTTGCGCATCGTTGTGTGAAATTGACAATGGCGCTACCTGATACATACTTGGGCAATCATATTCGTGGCCAGCTTATCAGAAGTGCCACATCAGTTGCTTCTAACTATCGAGCAACTTGTCTTGCACAATCAAAGGCATGTTTTGTATCAAAGTTAAGTATTGTTTTGGAAGAGGCTGATGAATCATATTTCTGGCTGGAGTTTATTATTGATGAAAATCTGTTAAAAAGGAAGTTTGCTGAGCCTTTATTAAAAGAAGCGGATGAATTGACAGCTATTTTCATTTCATCGAGAAAAACCGCGAGAAATTGACGATCTTCAATCATCAATCGTCAATCTTCAATCGTCAATCGTCAATCACAAAATGGGGTTTATGAATGAAAGGTAAAGTCGCCCTGGTATTAGGCGCTGTAAAAGGAATCGGAAGAGGGGTCGGCCTGGCCCTGGCAAAGGAAGGCGTTAGGGTCGCTCTTACCTATTATGACTGGGAAGAGCACGTTAAAGATATGGAAGCGGCTTTTGCGGCTATCGATACAGAACACCTTATAGTAAAGACAGATTTGACCGAACCGGCACAAATTCGTTCACTTATAGATGAAGTAATACAAAAATTCGGGCGCATAGATATCTTGATCAACAACATTGAACGAGGAGGCTGGCCTGTTGTACACGGCGCCTACACCCCTGACCAATGGGCGCTTGAAGTGGCTGCCACACTCAAGGCCAAATGGTGGGTGTATCATTATTCCCTTCCCCATCTTAAGGCGTCGGGTGACGGAGTGGTTGTAAATATCTCCTCCATTGCGGGTATTGTGGGACGCGCGGGTCCCGCGGGCAGGATATTCAATGATGCATACTCGGCGGCAAACCGCGGCATATCAGCGTTTACCGAGACATGGGCGCGGGAGGCCGCGCCCACGGTCAGGGTCAATGAAATAATGCTCGGCATCTTTGAAACACGCCACGGTCCGAATACCCGGGGCTGGGGGCTGCTAACAGAAACCCAGCGACAGGAAGTCATTGATCATACTTTATTAAAACGGATCGGCGCTATTGACGATATAGTAAAAGTTGTTATCTTTGTTATTAGAGACGCGCCATTTATGACCGGAAGCGTTCTAAGGATCGACGGAGGCTATCTTTTAGGCGGGGAGTTTATGGAGCCGACGCCTGAGGGAGTCTTATAAAGGAGGTAACTGCTCAGGTTATGAACCTGACAAACCTGAGTGGTTACTAAAGGAGAACAAAATGAAAAAGCAAATCAAACCCCCTGTCTGTCCCCACTGTGGCAAAAAAATGCAGAAGTGGGCGACGCCCCAATTCAATTTTTCAGATGGCCTTGGCTGGGGGGGTACATTTCTTTATGTCTGTTTCAACGACGAATGCCCCCTTTACGTTGAGGGCTGGGAGAGCATGATGGAACATTACGGACAGGTCGCATCATACAGGTGCATGTGCGACCCTGATACAGGAAAAATGGAATGCCTCCCGGTGCTTGCTCCTAATGCCTTGAAAGGGGATATCATAGACGAAGTAGAAAAAGCAGAGGAGAAGGCAAAAAAACAAGCAGAGAAGAAGGCGCTTGAGAACCTACGCTGTTGTCGTGAATCAAAAGATGTGAACGCTATCTTGAAAGTATTACTGAACAAAAAAGAGCTGGCCCTCGTACGTAAAACCGCCGCGAACTATTTGGGAAAACTTGGTGATCTCAAGTGTATCGAGCCTATCCACCATCACGCCTTTAAAGACCCCGATATTCAGGAAAGTGTCGAACGTGCTATAGAGTTAATACATGAGGCGAATTTTACAAAGGAATGTCCGTACTGCGCCGAGATCATAAAGGCAAGGGCGAAGGTCTGCAAACACTGCAATAGGGCTTTATAATATTCTGAATTGCGAATTTAGGAATTGAGGGATTAATCCAACAATTCGCAATTCCTAAATCCCTTAATCCCTTAATTCAATTTATTTTTCAGAGTTCCCCTGATCCGCCCACTCCGGAATCGAGTGTAAGATAAAATCATAGGCATCATCGAGCCGTTTTACCCCGGCCTCTTTCAGAATATCTTCCGCGTCAAACCAGCATAGAGATTTCCCGTTGCGGTCATAGACGTTAAATATCCTTCTGTTCGAGTCTGTGAGATGTTCTTCATCCACTATTCCGGTTACGATCTTTTTTGCTCTTTCGTAGGGTATAAATTGTATTTTTCCCATTCTATGTTTCTCCTGTATGCGAGACCTTTGAAAAACGTCATGTTTTTCAAAGACCTCACCTTGTCAAACTAAGGGAGAAGGCAAAAAAACCTTCTCGTAAAGGCTCAAAGCATATCGGTCGGTTATGCTTGCCATAAAGTCACAAACCCTTCTTTCAAGTGATATTTCCGGAGGAATCTCCCCCATTTCCATTTCAAGAAATTTTTGTTTCAAGTAATCTTGATTATCCAAGAAATAGTAATACAGGTCGGCTAACACCCGCTTGGCTTTTACAAATTCTCTATGAACCTTCTCCGACCTGTACACATTATTATAAAGGAACAACCTGAGATGCGTCATTGCCTCAAACACAGCATCGCTAAATTGCAAATGTATCCGATCTTCTTCTATAACGCTCGTGGAAATAAGATCTCTCACCATTGTTGTTATTCGACTCGAGTGGTCATGGCCCAGGATATTGGCACATACGGAAGGAACATCCTTTTCCCTGATAACTCCACTTCGGATTGCGTCATCCAGATCGTGGTTAAGGTAGGCCATGATATCCGCCACCCTGACCACCCTTCCTTCCATGGTCATTGCCAACTCGTTGAGGTCATCCGGGATCACCTCTCCATATCCCTTTGAATGCTTAAGGATGCCATCCCTGACCTCGTGGGTAAGGTTCAGCCCTCTTCCCTTGTTTTCCAAAACATCAATTACCCGCAAGCTCTGCTCACTATGCCGAAAACCCTCGGGATAAATTTCATTTAATATTGTCTCGCCCCCGTGGCCAAAAGGTGTATGACCTAAATCATGCCCAAGGGCCACGGCTTCGGCAATATCTTCATTTAAGCGAAGACTGCGGGCAATAACACGGGCGATTTCAGAAACCTCCAGAGTATGGGTCAGGCGTGTACGATAGTGATCACCCATAGGAGCAAGAAACACCTGAGTCTTATGCTTGAGACGCCTGAAAGCCGTACAGTACACAATACGATCCCGGTCCCGTTGAAAAACAGTGCGTATCGGACACGGCTCTTCGGGCACGACCCTCCCTTTAGAGTCAGAACTTAGACACGCAAGCGGGGACAGGGCCTCTTGTTCTCGCCTTTCTACATCCTCACGAATTGACATGTATGTTACCTACTACATCCTTTTGAAAAAAAATTTAGATTATCATAAAAACAGCCGGCTTAAAAGTGTAAAATTAGCTCTCATAGTTGCAAAGAAAAGTCTTTACATTATCCATTAATTTCACATAGTCTCTTAAATATGTCCAGACACCATCTTATCCTTGGCAAAACCGTAGATTTCATAACAGGGGAGACGGTTACGGACACGCACGATGAACGATATCGACAAAAAATAGCCCGTTTTCTGGTTGAACAAAAGGGCTATCTCAAGACCGACATCAACTCCAGGCAGGAGTTACGGATTTCAATTGACGGGAATGTCGCAGTAATACGTATCGATTTCGCGGTCAGAGTAGAAGAAAAAACATTCATGGCAATACGGTATGGCCCCGGGTCTCTGGTAACGCGTGAAAGACCTTCCGTGGCCGCGGCACGGTTGCTTGAACCATATCAAATCCCGGTTACCGTTGTTACCAACGGCGAAGACGCGGAAATCCTGGATACCATTTCAGGTAAAGTCATCGCCCATGGTTTTGATGCCATACCATCAAGGAAAGAGGGAATAGAGCGTGTAAGAAAAATACAATTGCATGCTATCCCTGAGAGGCAAGCTGAAAAAGAAATGAGAATCTTATACGCCTTTGACATAGTGGGAAGCTGTGAGTGTGGGTAAGCGCTCTTTTCCGTGTTTGTTTTTTTTCGTGCTTTCGCTCTTTCGTGTTTTCGTGATAACGATTTGAAAATAAAAGAGGTCCTATGCAATTGGACTACGAACATTTTATGAGAAAGGCCCTTCAGGAGGCGGAACGAGCTCTCAAGGCCGGGGAGTTTCCTGTGGGATGTATTATGGTCTATGAAGACGAAGTGATTGTGACCGGGGCACGAAAAAACAGCGCCCGGGAAAACAGAAACGAATTGGACCATGCGGAAATAGAGGCCTTGCGTAAATTGAATGAGCTCGATCAATCTATAGACAGATCAAGGATCACGCTGTTTTGCACCATGGAACCGTGCCTGATGTGTTATTCCGCATTAATCTTGAACGGAATCGAACATATTGTCTATGCATATGAAGACGCCATGAGCGGCGGAACCGATCTCGATCTAAAGAAACTAAAACCATTGTACAGAGATACGAATATAAAGATCACACCGAATATTTTAAGAGCCGAGAGTCTAAAACTTTTTAAACAATTTTTCTCAGACCCGGCAAACGATTACTGGAAAGATAGTTTGTTGGCCGAGTATACTTTGGGTGCGTTATAGGAATAAAGAGTTTGAAGGTTGTAATAGCCTTGGAGCTGGAGACAATGAGTTACGGGTTGCGGGTTACGGGTTACGAGTCAGTTTCAAACACGCAACGCGCAACACGTAACTCGCAACATTAGTTTTCATGCGTTCACCCCGAAATAATCAAAAACATTTTTAAAAAAATAAATAACCCATGAAACAGACAGTCACATTTAAAAAAAACGAACGTAACATATTCTTTCACATTCTGACCCGGTGCAACCTCAAGTGCCGGCACTGTTATATCAATCCCAGACAACACGGAAAAGAAACCCTTCCGTCCGACACTGTCATCCGGTGGCTGAGAACGCTTTTTGACGCAAAAAAAGAAACGAACGTTATCTTTTTAGGAGGCGAGCCGACTCTCCATCCTGCATTGGACCTTTGCGTTAAAGAGGCAAGAAAAATAGGATACCGGTCAATCACCGTCGACACCAATGGTTATCTTTTTAACGACATTCTGAATAAGGTGGCCCCGGAGGAAGTTGACTATTTCAGCTTTAGCCTGGACGGAGCCACCAAGACGGTAAACGACAAAATCAGGGGAAAAGGATGCTACAAAAAATGCACTGATGGAATAAAAAAGGCCGTTTCCAAAGGATTCCGGACCAGCCTTATATTTACGGTCAGCAGACTTAATTTTCATGAACTCAGGGCAATGCCGCCCTTACTCAATAGCCTGGGGATCGACCGATTTTTTATACAGGTCATAGGGATTCGAGGAACGCCGGCAAAAAAGAGAAATGATCTCCAGTTGACCAGAGAAGAATGGAGCGATCTTGTCCCAAAGGTTGCCCAAGAAGCAGCCTCTCTTGGAATACGGGTTACCTATCCAAAAGTTTTTCTGGAAAAGAATGAACCTTTCGAGTGCGCGGGAGTGGTAGCGGATAATTTCTTTATCTTCCCGAACGGAAGGGTCTATCAATGCCCTCTTTGTGAAGATTTTTCTATTCATTCCTACAGATTCAAAGAGAACGCCCTGACACCGCTACATGGCATTCGGGAACGGGAGCTCTTTCAACTCTCCATCCCGGAAGGATGCGTTATGAATAAGATATTGCAACCGGGAAATCTCCGTTACGACGAGCGTGGAGCGCCGGAATACAAGATAGCCTGCTGCCTGCTGAAAGAGAGTGTTTTAACTCACGTCTCATAGTTTCCGCCCGGATACGGACCACTGACACGGAGGCAACAAACAACAAAATTATTGACTTCACACCTAAATATGCTAATTTACCATAGTTTGAGATCTAATGTATTATCGAATCAAAAGGAGAATAATAGTTCATGTCTGATACAAACAAAACTGAAGCCGGATCCCGGCTGGAACCGATACAACTTTTCAATGACAGCACGTTTCATTTCGAGTGCCGCAAGGGACTCTCATGTTATACTGCATGTTGCAGCAGAATCGATATCCTGTTGACCCCGTACGATGTCATCCGGATGAAAAACCGGTTGGAACTCTCCTCTGCAGAGTTTCTTGCCCTGTACACGAAACCGGAAATGTTACAAAAGCACGGCCTTCCCGTTGCAACGCTCAAGATGTTGGATGATGAAGAGGAGCGTTGTCCTTTTGTGAAGCCCGATGGTTGCCTGATATATAGCGACCGTCCTTCGTCCTGTCGTTACTACCCCGTGGGACTGGCGAATCTGAGGGAAAAGGAAAAATCAGACCACGATCAGTTTTACTTCCTTGTCAAGGAAGACCACTGCGTCGGATTTAACGAAAAAAAAGAATGGACCGTGGCGGAATGGAGAAAGGACCAGGGTATCGATCTGTATGACGAAGTGAACAAAAAGTGGTTGGAAATCGTGTTGCGCAAACGATCCTTTGGGAGCAAAGCAAAGCTCAGCGAAAAGAGCCGTGAGATGTTCTTTATGATAAGCTACAACATGGAAAGGCTCCGTCAATTTGTATTTGAGAGCAAGTTCCTTTCTCTCTATGACATCCCGGAGGATCTTGTGGAAAAGGCAAAAGAGAGTGAAGTCGATTTACTGCAGCTCGGCTGTGAGTGGCTGAAGTGTATATTTTTTGGCGAGGGTACAATCAAGATAAAAGAAGAGATTCGAAAAAACCAGGGAAATGCCTCACAACAAGAGGAGCAAACAGCTAAAGCTTTTTGATAATACCAGGGGATAAAGGTCTCAAAGCGAAAAACTCATGTATGATTTCAAACCGCACGCAAAGGCTACCCTCATCGGAAGCCTCCCGATAGATGATCACGATAAAGCGCTCCGAATCATAATGGAGCATACATCGGATATCCCCCTATGGGTGCAACTCCCAGTCCATCATCAGGAAGGCATGCTGACACAGTTTATATCCGGATTGCCGGGGCTCGTCACCTCGGACAATCGGATAATCCTCGATTCTTCCCTGAACAACTTCGAACGCGAGCTTCTGGACTTCTACGAGGAATACATTGCTGTCACCCAGGGTGAAAAGTCTCTTGATGCATCCCGCTTTATTCTTACAAAAGAGTCCGCACCAGGCTTTTTCGTGCTGCAAGAGGCGCTAAAGACAGTCTCCAGGCCCTTTGCAATAAAAGGACAAATCACGGGACCGGTGACCCTCTCCCTGGGGATTACCGATCAAAACAAGCAGGCGGTCTTTTATGACGAGCGACTCCGCGACGCGGTAACAAAGATTATCGCGCTCAAGGCCCGATGGCAGGTGGAACAACTGAAGCAATTCGGAGCGCCGATCATCATTTTCCTGGATGAACCGGGACTGGCCGGATTCGGCTCGTCCGCCCTTATCGGTGTATCCAAAAAAGATGTGGAGAAACTACTTGCCGAGGTCATCGATCAAATTCATCAGGGAGGCGGGTTGGCCGGTGTGCACGTTTGTGCCAACACTGACTGGTCGTTAATTCTGGAATCTTCGGCTGACATCCTGAGTTTTGATGCCTATGACTACTTTGACCGCTTGATTCTCTATGCAAAGGAATTAAAAAAATTTCTCGAACAGGGAAAAATTCTTGCCTGGGGGATTGTGCCGACGGCAAAAGAAGAAGACATTGAAAAGGAAACTGCAGACAGCCTGGTGGAAAGATGGAATAAGGAAGCAAGCGAACTGGAAGCGCTGGGAATAAGTCAAGCACAAATTTTATCACAATCTCTAATCACACCGAGCTGCGGCACCGGTTCCATGAGTCTTGACCATGCGCTAAAGGTCTTAAAACTAACCCTGGAAGTTTCCGGCTCGCTCCAACGCCTCCTTTAAAAATGCCGGGAGCCGCACCACACTTCCGTCGTTGTCGACGCAGGCATGTTTCGTATAGCCGGTGACAAGCGCCTTGCCATTGTTATCGTTAAATATTTTGTATTCAAAACGTGCACTCACCTTTTTTATCTCATCCACACGGGTTTCGATTCGAAGCAGGTCATCGTAGCGGGCAGGCGCCAGGTATTTACAGAATGCCTCTGATGCCGGCAGGTTATAACCGGCTGTTTCTATCTCTGTATAGGGGTGTCCCAGTTCGCGCAACATCTCAGTCCTCCCCATTTCAAACCAGCGCAGATAGTTTGAATAATATACAACCCCCATCTTGTCGGTGTCAGCGTAAGTTACTCTGCAGGTGATCGTGAAAATACTCATAAGAATTAGGTCCTTATTGCTTAACTCAATGACATTGATATCGAAATCCAAAACACGTTATATGTCAGTGCACTGAACACGAAATACACGGATCATACGCCCTAACCAGCATTTGAGCAAGGCGGCTGATCTCTTGTTCCTCCATCCCTTGTGCTATTAATTCCTCAACGAGCTTGTGCAGATCATAATAAATATTGGCGTGATTCTGACTGGTGGGAATCACACAATCCGACCTCTCGATCTTGCCCGTTCCGTCGACCCGGTAATAATGATACAGAATTCCCCGGGGAGCTTCAACAGCCCCTATCCCTTCACATTCCTTTGCCTTGTACGGAGTTGCGCACTCAGAGGAATATGAGTCGATCAATTCTGAAATCATCTCCCTTGACTCATACATAACATGAAAGCACTCCACTAATTGCGCCAGATTATGAAAAAAGGGATTATGTCCTCCCGGTTTTAAATTCAATTCTTCGGCCGTCTCTTTCGCCTTGGGGTGCAAAAGATTATAGTTATTATTAAACCTCGCCAGGGCGCCCACGGCAAAAGATTTCCTGCTCAGCCTGCTCAACTTCGAGTTGGAAAAGTCAACGACATATTCGTTCGTCATAGCGCGATATTCGTCCTCTTTTTTGTACACACCATCACTTGAAACAAGGTCTCCTCCAATGAATGGGTATCTCTCGACGCCCTTGAGTGAGACGAATTCGGTCTCTCTCACAAAATCAGGCATTGCAAGGGTCTTGAAAAAATCAAGGGCCTCCCACAAGTAAGGGATGGTTGCATCAAGGTCTTTTGCCAACTCTCTCAACTGTCTTTTGCGCGGGATCTGTGTCAGGCCGCCGACTTTGATCACCATTGGATGCGTAGTTCTCCCCACGAATAGATCGGAAGCCCTGTTGGCGAATCCCTTGATCCGGGTCGCGGCCTCTATCACATGCGGATGTGTTCCCATAACCGGGATCACGCTGTGTACTTTAAGGAAATCAGGGGCAACCAGAAAAAAGAGATGAAGAGCATGGCTCTGCAAGGTCTCCGCATGCTTTGCAAGGAGCCTTACTTTCTGCGCAGGTTCCGGGATCTCTATCTTCAAGGCACGCTCTATTGCCCGGGCGCTTGCCAACGCATGTGCGATAGAACATATGCCGCAGATCCGGGCAGCAAGGAGCGGGGCCATTTCAATCGAAAGCCCTTTAAACATGACCTCAAAAAATCTGGGCGTCTCCACCACTTCCCAGGCACATTCAACGAGTTTTCCGTTTTCTATACGTATCCTGATATTCCCGTGCCCCTCGACCCGGGTCAGACGGTCAATTTTTATGTTAATCGGTTTCCCTGCCTTCACATTCATTTCCTAAAATTCCACTAAACGCATTGAAAAAGTTCATTCGCTCTGCAATATGTTCCTTTGAAAACCCTTTCTCCCTGAGAATCTCCATAAGCGATTCAAAATTCGCTTCTTCAGCAGGACCCCTGCATCCCCAGCAACCTAACCGGTTTCGGGGGCAGACAGCGTTACAACCTGCGCGTGTAACAGGCCCCAGACACATCATTCCCATGTCAAATACACAAGAATTGAGCCGCTGCTTACATTCAACGCAGACGGAGTATTGGAGGAATTGTGGTTCTATTCCAAGTACCAGTTGGCGCACCAGCCATTCAAATTCAGGCTTTGAAATGGGACACCCCGGCAATTCTATATCTACATGCACTACATCTTTTACCTTCCTGACCGGTCCGGTATCTATGGTATGCGTACCATAAACCTCCTTCACCACATCCGGCAAGGGGAAACGGTTCTTCAGGTTGTTTACACCGCCAAGACAGGCGCACGCACCTATTGCCACAAGGGTTCCGGCCTGTTTACGGATCTTTTTGACCCTCGCCGACTCACTCTCCGTAGTGATGCTCCCTTCAACAAAGGCAATTTCATAATCGTCGCGCCGCTCAGAAGAGATCTCCCGGAAATTTACTACCTCTACCAGACCAAAGAGGTCTTTGAGCGTCTCCTCCTTATTTGCTATCTGGAGCTGGCAACCCTCGCAGCCGGTGAAGCTGAAGACTCCGATCTTCGGTCTTTCAAGTGTAATACCCAGGTATTTCATTATTTTTTGTAACTACTCAGGTTGTTGGGTTTAAGGTTCACGGTTGGCTACTTTGCGCTCTTCATATTTCGTAACTACTCAGGTTATTGGGTTTAAGGTTCACGGTTCAATATCTTCAAAACGTTCAATTCTCATCGCTCTCTAACCTTGAACCGTGAACCCCGGAACCGTGAACCTGAGTAGTTACTATTTTTTTATATCGCTTCCTTAAGATTCATAACCGTCCAGTAATCAAAAACCGGCCCATCAAGACATGTAAATGTGGAACCGACATTGCAGCGGCAGCATTTCCCCATGCCGCAATGCATCCTTCGCTCCAGGGAGACAAACATCCGCTGTCGCGG
>JAUVFC010000085.1 GCA_030594505.1 Desulfobacterales bacterium | reverse complement strand
TAAGAATAAGGTCCTTGCCACCGACAAGGCAAAGGCTATTATTGACGCCGCGGTCAAAAGAGTTGTTTATCATGAACCGTTGGAGATCCAAGAGATAGAATGCCGGGCGGATGTTCTCGTTGTAGGGGCCGGCATAGCCGGGATAAGCGCCGCGCTGACACTTGCGCAAAAAAATAGAAAGGTTTATCTGGTTGAAAGATTGCCAGCCATTGGAGGCAAAGCAGCCCGATATGGAGATCTGTTTTTAAGCTTGGAGTGCGCTTCTTGTGTACTTGATCCAAAATTAGATGAGGTTTTACATAATGAGCATATAGAACTTTTTACACTTACCGAGGTACAAGAGGTACTCGGCTTTTATGGTAATTTCATAGTTAAGATCAGGAAGGAAGCAAGATTCGTAGACACTGAGACTTGCATTGGCTGTGGAGCGTGTCTTGAGGTTTGCCCTGTTAAGGTAAAAAATGAATACAATGAGGGGCTTGATGAACGAAGAGCCATCTATATTCCTTATGCCGGCGCCCTGCCACATGCGGCAGTCATAGATAAAGAGCGCTGTTTACGTTTCCGGGGGAAAGAATGCGACGCCTGTAAGGAGGCCTGTGCTTTCGGCTCTATTAACTACGAGGAAAGCGACCAGGTTCAAGAATTAAAAGTAGGGGCAATAATCCTGGCTACGGGGTTTGATATATTTGATCCAAGGAGAGCGCCCCGCTATGGATATGAAAAGATAGAAAATGTATATACCGGCCTTGAATTTGAAAGATTGTTGAGTTCAACCGGTCCAACCGGAGGGAAGATCTTATTAAAAAACGGACAGCCCCCCAAAAAGATTGCGCTTGTTCATTGTGTTGGCTCCAGGACCAAAAATTTTAATGAGTACTGTTCCGGCATCTGCTGTATGTATTTACTGAAATTTGCCCATCAGGCCAACCAAAAATTGCCCGGAGTTTCAATTACCGACATCCGCTCCGATCTTTGCCTGCCGGGGAAGAAGTCACAACGCTTCTTTAACAAAGTCTCCAGCGAAAACGGAATGGAACTCCTTCATATGAAGGACCCTGATTCAATAGAGATTGTTGAGGAAGATGGTAATATATTGATCAAATACACGGATATCCGCGGAAGGCCCGATACGGTTACTTCTGATATGGTGGTTCTGGCTCCGGCAATTGAAGGGGCAAGAGACGCCCGAAACCTGGCCAAAATTTTTGACATATCACAAGATGAAAGCGGGTTTTTTATTGAAGAACACACAAATATAGCCCCTGTCTCAACCATCAGGGAGGGGATATTTATTGCCGGATGCGCGCAAGGACCAAAGGATATTCAAAGCTCAACAGCACAGGGACAGGCCGCCGCAGGCGGTATATTATCACGACTTGTCCCCGGAGAGAAGTTGACGCTTGAGGCTGTCAGCGCTGAAGTCAATGAGTACCTCTGCTCCGGGTGCAAGATATGTATCGGCCTCTGTTCCTACAAAGCCATAATTTATGATGATATGCAAAAACGGGTTACAATCAATAAAGTTTTATGCAGGGGGTGCGGGGTTTGCGCTGTTGCTTGCCCCGGCGGAGCAATTAAGGCCAACTATTTTACGGATGTGGAAATATTCGCGGAGATAAAAGGCCTGATAAGGCAAAGTTGATGGTTTCGTAAAAAGGTAACTGCTCAGGTTCAAAGTTCAGGGGTTCACGGTTCAGGGTTAAACTAATGAAAGAGAGGTTATACGAATGCGGAACTCATCCGGTTCTTGCAACGGAGTTTTAAGGAAACTCTATGCTGCCTTATAAATGTGAAGAGAGCAAGGCGAGCAACCGTAAACCCTGAACCCCTGAACCCTGACAAACCTGAGTAGTTACAGAAAAAGAAAGATAACGATGAACGGCTTTGAACCAAAGATAGTCGGTTTTCTCTGTAACTGGTGTTCTTACGAGGGCGCGGATTCTGCCGGAAGGGCGCGGAAAGAGTATCCCGCGAACTTAAGAGTCGTACGGGTTTTGTGCAGCGGCAGGACTGATCCTCAATTTATAATTGAGGCATTCAAAGAGGGCGCTGACGGGGTCATGATCCTGGGCTGCCCTCTTGGTGACTGTCACTATCAAGATGGTAATTTTCAGACACTCAGAAGATACACTGTTCTAAAGAAGGTGCTCGCGCAATTTGGTATAGAAGAAGATAGATTGAGGCTTGACTGGGTGTCGGCCAATGAGGGAGATAAGTTTGTCAGGATTGTATGGGAGATGGTAAATGGCATTAAAAAATTAGGCCCATTGCATCAAGCGAGAGTGGAAAATGGCAAAACCTAAGATTGCGCTGTATTGGTGTTCAAGTTGCGGCGGGTGTGAGGAATCGGTCATTGATTTGGCAGAGGACCTCTTAACAATTGCCGCGATTGCGGATATCGTATTTTGGCCGATAGCGATTGATTCTAAATACAAGGACGTCGCTGCGATGAATGACGGCGAAATTACGGCAACCCTGATAAACGGAGCCATCAGGATGGATGAACAGGAACAGATGGCCAAGATATTAAGGAGAAAATCTAAGTTGCTGATAGCCCACGGGAGCTGTGCCCATCTTGGAGGTGTTGCAGGGCTGGCCAATTTTTATAAAGCTGAAGATGTGTTAAACAGGGCGTATAAAGAAGTTCCAACAGTAAGAAATCCTCAGGGGATATTGCCCAAAGTTAAAACTATAGAATCCGGGAGGGAAGTAAGGCTGCCGTTTTTCCATGATACCGTAAAGTCCTTGGACCAAATAGTCGATATAGATTATTATATCCCGGGTTGTCCCCCGACACCGGAGCTAATAAAAGAAGCAATAATGATGGTCCTGGAGGACGGACTCCCTCCAAGAGGAAGCATATTGGCGGAAAAGAAGGCGCTTTGCGATACATGCCCTCGAAGAGACGGCAGGCCCGACAAATTAAAAATAAAAGCGTTTAAAAGACTCCACGAAACAGAATGGGACCCCGCAAGGTGTTTTTTGGACCAGGGTATCATATGTCTCGGCCCTGCCACAAGGGGCGGTTGCAGTGCAAGGTGTATAAATGCGAATATGCCCTGCCGGGGCTGCTTTGGGCCTATCGATAATGTAAGGGACCAGGGGGCAAAATCTTTGTCTTTCCTGACATCGATAATCGATTCAAAGGACGAAGAAGAGTTGAAGAAAATCGCGGATTCAATTCCCGATCCTGCGGGGTTGTTTTACAGGTACAGCCTGGCTTCATCGATGTTGAGGGGGAGACAGTAGGGAGTAGGGAGTGGAAAGTTTGCATAGTGCTTACTCCTTACTGCCTACTGCTTGCTTCACGGTTGGCAGAAAACAGCGGCTATTAACAGGCTTATGATTTCGATAAGCTATAGAACTTCCGAGACGTGGACCAGATGAGCAGACGAATCACAATCGATCCGATAACAAGACTAGAAGGCCACGGAAAGATTGATATCTTTCTTGACGACAATGGTGATGTAGAACGTGCCTATTTTCAAGTATCCGATTTTAGGGGATTTGAGAAGTTTTGCGAGGGAAGAGCAGCGGAAGAGATGCCCGCACTTACACAAAAGATTTGCGGGGTGTGTCCCACAGCCCACCATACCGCATCAAGCAAGGCGCTGGATGATCTCTTCGGTGTTGAACCCCCTTCCGCGGCAAAAAAAATCAGAGAACTTATGTATAATGCATTTATGTTCGAGGACCATCTTTTGCATTTTTATTTTATGGGCGGCCCGGATTTCATAGTTGGTCCGGACGCTCCGAGCGCTAAAAGAAATATTCTTGGCGTAATAGATAAAGTGGGGGATGAGATCGGGAAAAAGGTCATTGATATGCGAAAGAGGGCGCGGGGAGTGAATGCCACGATTAGCGGAAGCGCTCTTTATCCTGTTTGCGGACTTCCCGGCGGAATTTCAAAGGCCCTGACCGAAGAAGACAAAGCTGAAATACAGGCCGTGACAAAAGACGCGGTAGAATTTGCAAAGCTTACATTAAAGATATTTGATGATCTGCTCCTCAAGAATAAAGTATACGCTGACTTGCTGACCAATGACGTCTTCTATCATAGAACTTACTATATGGGCATGGTCGATGATCAGGGCAAGGTAAATTTTTATGACGGAATAATCAGGGTTGTTGATCCGCGCGGCAAAGAGTTCGTTAAATTCGCGGCAAAGGACTATTTGAAACATTTGGAGGAACGTGTTGAGCCGTGGAGCTATTTAAAGATACCCTATTTGAAAAATATCGGCTGGAACGGATTCATTGATGGACAGGATAGCGGAATCTACAGAGTCGGCCCTCTTGCCCGACTAAATGTCTCTGACGGAATGGCTACGCCTTTAGCCCAGACCGAGTATGAGAAGATGTTAGACGCGTTAGGAGGCAAGCCTGTTCACAACACATTGGCCTACCATTGGGCCAGGCTTATTGAGGTCTTATATGCGGCGGAAAGAATGGACGAACTTGCCGGAGATGATGAAATCACAAGTCCGGGGGTAAGGAATATTCCCGATCAGACCCCTAAAGAAGGCATAGGTGTCTGCGAAGCTCCGAGGGGGACGCTCTTTCATCATTATGAAACCGACGACAAGGGAATAGTAGAAAAGTTGAACCTGTTGGTTGCTACACAAAATAGCGCCGCGGCTATTTGCATGTCAATAGAAAAGGCTGCGTGCGCCTTTATAAAAGGGGGGCATGTTTCAGACGGCATACTCAATATGATAGAGATGGCATTCCGTGCCTATGATCCATGTCTTGCCTGTGCTGCCCATTGTCTCCCGGGCAAAACGCCCAGGACTGTTCATATATATGATAAGGAAAAGAAGTTGATAAAGGTGATTTAATTGCAGGATCAAGTAAGGAGGAATAATCATGGCGGTAGAAGTCTTGGATACCCTTGGTCTGAAGTGCCCCCAGCCGGTTCTTAAGATAGCCGTAAAAGCCCCGGAAATGAAGGCCGGTGATATTTTGGAGATAGTGGGAGACTGCCCGACCTTTGAAAAAGATATACGCACCTGGTGCGAGCGGCTCGGGAAGGTCTTCCTTTCCATAAAGGATGAAGGGGAAAATAAGAAGAGGATCCAGATACAGTTTTAAAAGGAATATTCTAAAAGGATGAAAAAAAAGATTAAATGCTGGGAGTTTTTTGAATGTAACGAGAAGGAATGCCCGGTTTACAAGTCAAAGGAGCTGAGGTGTTGGCTCATCCCGGGGACCCATTGTAGAAACGAGATCCAGGGAAAGTTTTTGGAAAAATTGGAGATGTGCCTTGGATGCGAACCATTTGATGCAAACATGGATGTCGATTCTCTGAAAGCAACGTTAACGCTGACAAATGAACAATTCGGAGAATTCAGGGGGCTGGTTGAGGAGCGAGACAGGGAGCTGGAAGAACTCGGCATGGACTTGACCCTGGGCTTATCCGAGGTCTTTGAAGCGTTAAAAGATATTTCTTCGGGAGACCCTGAAGTAAGGATATCCGAAACCTCGAAACACGAGTTGATTACTAAATTAAAGCATCTGGTCAACCTGACCGCGGAAAACCTTGGAGAAATCGTTGATCTGTCTCATGAGTTTGCCATAGGTCTTGCCGAGCACTTTGATGTATTGCACAGGGTCTCAACAGGTGACCTGACTGCCCGGGTATCCGGGACCTCGCAAGTAGAACTATTGGAATCTCTGAAGAAACTGACAAACCAGATGATTGAGAGTGTGTCCAAAGAAATCAGTGAACGCAAACAGGCGGAAGAAGCGCTGCAAAGATCTCGCGACGAGTTGGAAATTCGGGTTGAGGAACGAACAGCAGAGCTTACAGAGGCCAACGCGCTTCTGAAACAGGAGATAGCTGAACGCAAGCGGGTCGAGGAGGCACTGCGGAAAAGTGAGCAGAAATACCGCACCCTTTTTGAAGACTCCAGGGATGCGATAACTATGACCACCCGGGAGGGCAGATTCACTGACGTCAACCAATCCGCCCTTGATCTCTTTGGTTATACCAGAAAAGAAATGATAGAGATGGATGCTTGGGAGATATATGTGAATCCTAATGACAGGTACCGATTTCAGCAAGAGATAGAGGAAAAGGGATCTGTCAGAGACTATGCGCTGAAGTTCCGCAAAAAGGACGGAATAGAGATGGACTGTTTGGCCACTTCGACTGTTCGGAGGGCCGATGACGGAAGTATTCTGGGGTACCAGAGCATCATCCGCGACATCACCGAACGAAAGCGCCTCGAAGCTCAGCTCCTTCAGGCCCAGAAGATGGAAGCCGTTGGAACACTTGCCGGCGGGATCGCCCATGATCTTAACAACATTCTTCAGTCTGTCTCCGGCTATGCCCAACTCCTTCTGTTGAGAAGAGAAACAAACGACCCCGACTACAATAAGTTGAAAGCAATTGAACGCTCAGCCCAAAGCGCCTCTGAACTTACCACACAGCTTCTGACATTCAGCCGGAAAGTAGAAAGCAACCCGAGGCCGGTCGATCTTAACCATGAAGTATCACAGTTCTCTACACTCCTTGAGAGGACTATTCCCAAGATGATCAGTATAGAAATACATCTTGCCGGTGACCTGAGAATAATTAGTGCAGACCCGGCACAGCTTGAACAAATAATGATGAATCTGGGGGTCAACGCCAAAGATGCAATGCCTGATGGAGGCAAACTGATCTTTCAAACAGAAAATGTTACGCTGGACAGACAATCTTGTAAAGCCTTTGAAATCGAGCCGGGAGACTATGTCCTCTTGACCGTTTCGGATACCGGCGGCGGTATGGATCGGGAGACTGTAGAACATATTTTTGAACCCTTTTACACCACCAAGGGAATAGGCAAGGGTACCGGATTGGGGCTGTCCATGGTCTATGGTATTATAAAAAGTCATGACGGCCATATCACATGTTATAGCGAACCGGATCGGGGCGCCGCCTTTAAGATCTATTTCCCGGCGCTGCAAACAAAAAACCTAAAGCAGGGAGCAGAGAGCGAAGAAGAAAAAATTGTCGGTGGAAACGAAACCATCCTGCTGGTCGATGACGACAAGACCTTGCTCAACTTCGGACAAGACATGTTGGAGGAATATGGTTACACGTCCATCATGGCTGAAAACGGAGAAAAGGCCCTTGAGGCATATAAAACAGAGAAAGATCGAATCGATCTGGTAATACTGGATATAGGCATGCCGGGAATTGGGGGCTATAAGTGCCTGAAGGAACTTCTCAAAATTGACCCGGGCATAAAGGTTATAATTGCCACCGGGTATTCGGCCAACACAACGGTCAAAGAACTCCTGGAATCAGGCGCCAAAGATTTTATCGGCAAGCCATATCAGTTGAAAGAGATACTCAAGAAGATACGAAATGCTTTAGATAATATATCTTGATACCGAAGCTAAAAATCAAATTACCCATCCGGTTTCTTCGAGACCTTTGCAAAACGTGACATTTTTTTGTCAGGCAAGGAAGGTGAAAATTTTAACCGGAGATCCGCCTCAGGCGGATTGAGGATAGCGCTGACGCTTCACTTCGTGCAAAATTTGAAGCCTGACGCCGCAT
>JAUVFC010000195.1 GCA_030594505.1 Desulfobacterales bacterium | reverse complement strand
TGTCAACAGTACCCATTCATCTTGGGTCATCCCACGATTTCGACTTTCTAACAATACTTGGCCTGGGAAAAGAGGTCTTAGGCAAGAAAATTCCTTCGGAGATAATGATTATCGCGGTAGAAGTTGCCGATATCACTACTTTTTCAGAGGAATGTACGCCCCCGGTGAAAGACGCTGTAAACAGAGTCGTCCGGCTGGTAAAATCAAAATTGAAAGCACTACATGAATGAGGGATTAATTAACTACCATCAGTCCGTTTGGCATCATGTCATCAGAATAAGGCTTCCCATATAAGAGAGAAAAGACTTTTGGGTCGGTGTGAACTTCTTTCCGTTACCAGAATTATCCCCTGGCCGGGGCGCAGGTTGTATGTAAAAGGTGTGGGGATATAGTCGAGTCGATATTCCGGAGATACGTCAATAAGGGGTTTTCCAGCCTGGACAAAATCTTTTAGTTTCTTAACAGAAACCCTTTGTTTTTTTTTGATATCCCGGTTTATAAAGATAAGGGCTTCGTTTTTGGAATGAACTGATGCTTTCCACAGGGCAAGAATGTTGGGGTTGCCGACGTCGATCATCTCGGTAGGACACTCTTCCTGAAAGATGGTATATGTTTCCTTGATCTTATTCACTTCTTTTATAAAGCCACTAAGGTCTATAGTGGTATTTTCCCAGTGTTCCGGTCGGGTGTCAACCACATTCATGCGTTTTCGAAACCCGAATTCAAAGCCGATGGGCATCATGACCCCGGCAGAGAAGATGGCCGAAAAAAGATAGCGCTGTTTGACTCCATCTATATTTCCGTTAACGTCTTCGCAAAGTCTTAAGGTGTCGTGGGTTTCCGGAAAGCTGACAGAAGGTGTGACCTCCCTGGCCATGTCATACTGTTCCATGCACCAGCGGGACGTAAGATCCCACCATTTGGAGCTGTTGAAGATATAGTCAAAACCGGCCCTGGCTGTTTCCATTGTTTGGTCTACCGTACAGCCGAGGGTTTCAGCGAAAAAGAGCGCTTCGGGGTGAATCTGCCTGGTTTCGTATATAAGTTTCTTCCATATGTGTCCGGGGATTTGGTATGCCGCGTCACATCGAAAGCCCTTAAAACCGAGATCCATCAGAAACTTTATTGTACTGAAAAAGAAGTTGAAGAGTCCTTCCGGATCCGATGTATGCTCGTGGTTGAATTTTGCGAGATCTCCCCAGACCACGGTATTTCCATCTTCGTTGCATGATGGGTGAACTACGTTGCCCTTCTTGTCCCATATAAACCATTCCCGATGTTGCTTGAGGAGTTCAGAGTCCACAGCGCAGTGGTTAATAACCAAATCGATCATCATATTGAGACCCAGATCTTTTGCGGTCGAGACCATCTCTTTTGCCTGCGTCTCCGGGCTCTTATTGCCGGTCGGATCGATTAAAAGGGGATTGAACCGGAAAAAATCCTTCACGGAATAGATACTTCCGGAAAATCCAGGGTACTGGATCGGGTTTACAAATATCCAGTTAAACCCCATGTTAGCTGCTCTCTTCAGGTGGGGCGTCCATTTGGAAAAAGGACCGGCTAACAGGGGAAATACATTGTAAATAAGCATTTTTCTCGGGGGTATCATGTGCTTCCTTTCAATTTTTTCGTAAAGGTCGGCTTTAATATTACCGCTCCAAGCGGAGGGAGGGAAAGAGATAAAGAATACTGATGGGTGTGCCATGGAATATTTTCGGCGTCAGCGCCGCCCCCGGGGAGTATCCGGTTGCTTCCTCCGTAAATATCGGCATCCGAGTTCAGGAGTTCCTTGTAAAATCCCGGGAAGGGAACTCCTACGCGATAATCGTCACGTGGCACAGGAGTGAAGTTTAACGCGAAAACAATGTAGCTCTGCGGATTCCAATTCTCTTTTCCCTTTCTCATAAAGATGAGCACACTGTTGTCCGAATCGTTTGAATCAATCCATTCGAATCCGGTATATTCAAAGTCTATTTCATACAGGGGCGGCTCAGAGCGGTAAAGATAATTCAGGTCCTTGACGTATCTCTGCAGCCGCTTATGTGATTCATAATTCAGAAGATGCCAATCAAGACTTTGGGCATAATTCCATTCGTTCCACTGGCCGAACTCCCCTCCCATGAAAAGGAGTTTTTTCCCCGGATGTCCATACATAAAAGCAAAAAGCAGCCTTAAGTTTGCAAGTTTTTGCCAAATGTCTCCCGGCATTTTATCCAGAAGGGAACGTTTTCCGTGTACCACTTCATCGTGAGAAAGTGGTAAAATAAAATTTTCATGAAAGGCGTATAAAAGGCCGAAGGTAAGTTTGTAGTGATGGTATTTTCGATGGATAGGGGTTTCCCCCATATAGCTCAAAACATCATGCATCCACCCCATATTCCACTTGAAGCCGAATCCAAGACCCCCGAGATGGGTTGGTTTTGACACAGCAGGCCACGCGGTCGACTCTTCAGCAATCATTAATACTCCCGGGAATTTTTCATATACCACGGCATTGAGGTGTTTTAAAAAATCGATGGCCTCCAGATTTTCATTGCCGCCATATTTGTTCGGGATCCATTCCCCTTCTTCCCTGGAGTAATCGAGGTACAACATTGAAGCCACAGCATCCACACGGAATCCGTCAATATGATATTTTTCAATCCAGAACAAGGCATTGGCGAGTAAAAAGTTTCTTACTTCATTTTTTCCGTAGTTAAATATTAATGTTCCCCACTCCTTGTGTTCCCCCTGTCTCGGGTCGGCATGCTCGTAGAGACAGGTTCCGTCAAACCAGGCAAGGGCATGCGCGTCTTTCGGAAAGTGGGACGGCACCCAATCAAGAATAACGCCGATATCGTTTTGGTGGCAGGCGTCAACAAATTTCATGAGTTCTTCCGGCTTGCCGTAACGGCCGGTAGGCGAATAGTAGCCGGAGACCTGATAGCCCCAGGAAGGATCGTAGGGATGTGCTGTTATGGGGAGTAATTCAATATGAGTATATCCCATGTCCTTGACATAAGGGATCAGTTTGTCGGCCAGTTCGGTGTATGTAAGGAATCTGTTGTCTTCGCCCGGCATTTGCATCCATGAACCGACATGTACTTCGTAAATGGCAACAGGCCGTTCCCATATTTTTGTCTGGTCCTTCTTTTTTTTCATCCATTTTTTATCGTTCCATCGATATTTCTTATCTATCTTATAAACAATACTTGAGGTATTGGGTCGAATTTCAGAATAGAAGGCATAAGGATCAGCTTTTAAAAAAATATTGCCATTTTGGGACATTATTTCGTATTTATAAAGTTCTCCCTCGCCAACGCCCGGGATAAATAGCGACCAGACGCCGGAGCCGTAGAGCCGCTCCATTTGGTGGCATCGACCATCCCATTGATTAAAATCAGCCACCACACTTACACGAATCGCATTAGGAGCCCATACGGCGAAATGGACACCTGACACATGATTTATTCTCATTACGCGGGCCCCGAGTTTGTCAAAGATCCGGTAGTGGGTCCCCTGACCAAACAGATATAGATCATAGTCAGATATAACGGAAGGATGGAATGAATACGGATCATGAAATTTAGATTCATTTCCGTTTTTGACAACATAAAATTGATACTTAAAGGGGGTTGTCTGTCCGGGGAAGATCGCCTCAAAAAGATCAGTCGAACCGATTTGATCCATCTGATGTTTACGCTTGGACTTTGCTTTTATAACGCAGGCCTTGCCGGCATTGGGAAGCAGGGCCCGAATAGCCAACGATTTCTCTCCATTAGTGTCAATGACATGAGGCCCTAATATGGAGAAGGGATCGTGATGTCTTGATTGCACTATTTTTTCAATTTCTTCATCAGGAAGTGTATATGTCACGGTTTCACCTTTGATGATTTCGTAAAAAGTCCCACGCCTTAGCGTGGTCACTCCCGCGCAGGCGGAAGTATATGAGGCTGTCCGAGAATTCTGATCCTACTGCAAAAGAGTGAGAAACGGCCCAAATTTCCGCAAGTTTTCGTCAAATAGGCCTGCTATTCTCCTCAAATTTGC
>JAUVFC010000017.1 GCA_030594505.1 Desulfobacterales bacterium | reverse complement strand
TGCCCGTCCGTGTTTTGAAGAAAATATGTCTTGTATCCCTGAGCCACACCGATACTTGCGTCTTTGGATGAAAGCCGGCATGCGTGCTCTCCCGAATCCAGACCCCTGCCCGCGGCCTCAACACCGACAAGTTCGACTGCGTCATCAAAAAATCCGCTGAATATCCCCATTGCGTTAGAGCCGCCGCCTACACAGGCGTAAACCCGATCCGGCAGTTTCCCTTCATGTTCCAGGATCTGTCTGCGCGCCTCCTTTCCGATGATTGACTGAAAATAGGAGACCATCTCCGGGAAAGGATGCGGACCGCACGCAGTCCCCAGAACATAGTGGGTAGTGTCCATGTTGGTTACCCAGTCACGGAAGGCCTCATTGATAGCGTCCTTTAGGATGCGCGTTCCATCCCGCACGGGGATTACTTCCGCCCCCAGCCGTTCCATCCAGAAGACATTCGGACGTTGTCGTTCTACATCAACTTCTCCCATGTAAATCGTGCAATCAAATCCAAACCTCGCGGCCATGGTAGCGGTGGCCACTCCGTGCTGGCCGGCCCCCGTCTCCGCGATGACTCGACTCTTGCCCATCCTTTTAACAAGAAGCCCCTGCCCCATTACATTATTTGCCTTATGGGCTCCTGTGTGGTTCAAATCCTCCCGTTTAATATAGATACGCGCGCCCCCGAAGAGTTTTGTGAGGTTCCCGGCAAAGGTGAGAGGGGTCGGCCTACATGAATAGGTAGACATGGTGTAGGTGTATTCCTGCCAGAAACCGGGGTCTTTTTTTGCCTTTTCAAAGGCCTCTTCAAGTTCGTCAAAGGTGGCGACAAGCACTTCAGGGAGAAAGGCCCCCCCGAACTCACCATAGTAACCTCGACTAATCATCTGCAAGTCCTCCTGTTATATGAGACCCTGTTCAAACCATGGGTAATCGCTACGGTTCCCGCTTTTGAAAGAGGCTCTGAGAAAAAACGAACTGATCGGTTCGACAAAAAAGCTCGGAGTAGACAGCGTTTTTTGCCTGTGAAAAATGGAGAAATCTCTGCACTGTCAGGATGGGCGTGGTTGACAGGACACAGAGACTCCGCGCCTTTTGGCCGGATAGATAGCCGATCCTGAAATTCTGTTTTCCGCCGGCAGGCCGCATAAAATACTCTTCTTTCACTATCTCGGCAAGGGATCTCATCTCAAGATCGATCCGGTCGATTCCCGAAAAAAGCTCCGGGTGAAGATATATATCCTCGATAAGAATCGGCATATCTTCGACGCAGCTAAGCCGGGAAAAAAAATAGGCTTTTTCGCCGTAAAACGGGTTTTCCCTGTTTTCGGAAATCCTTTCCAAACGGGTCTTTTCGAGAATGCGGGTCCTCAGCGATATCCCCTTGTCACGAAAGGAAGATATCGTACCCGCAAGCGAAAAGAGATCTACCTCTTTCTCTTCTCTTGCACGGACAAAGGTCCCGGAACCCCGTTTCCGGACAAGCACACGCTTTCGAACAAGCACTTCCGTGGCCTGTCTCGCAGTCGGACGGCCAATCCCGTAGTCGGCTGCAAGGCTGTTTTCAGACGGTATCCTTGAACCCCGCGGATATTCCCCGGAACGTATCCTGGTGAGGATAATATCCGCCAGTTGATGGTACAAAGGAAGTGGTGACTCCGGATTCAGCATAGTATTTATACGGCTTAAGATCGAATATGTGCAACCTGTGCGGTTAGCCATTAGCGTTTAGCCGTTAGCATTGAAAAGGGGTGAAAATGAGAGATTTTAGAGAACTTAATCAACAGGTCAATGAGGTAAGGAGGGTGTTGAACAGTTTTATCCAAATGTACGCCTTACTCGGATTTTTCTCCCTGGCCTTGTGTAATTAATTATCTGAAAGTCTATATATATAGAATTGGTAAAGTTGTCAAGACAAATTTGATTTATTGAACTTGCTGTTTGCTTTTTTTTTTTCCTCGCTATATACTGAAAAATAATTGTAACTGATACAGATGGATAGACTGAAGGTAGAACGATAGCGATGACTCTTAAAAAGTAGCAACCTGTGCGTTTAGCCGTTAGGAACGGGGATAAATATGCCTGTTTATGAGTTCTATTGCAGCAACTGTAATACGATTTACAATTTCTTTTCCTGGGGCGTCAACACAACAAAAAAGCCAAGTTGTCCTAAATGCAAAAAAAAGACGCTTACAAGGCAGATGTCTGCATTTGCTGTTAGTGGAAAATCGAAAGAAGACGCGGGGGGTATGGAAGATATTCCCTTTGACGAGACCAAAATGGAACAGGCCATGCAAATGCTCGCCGGCGAGGCCGATAAAATCAACGAGGATAACCCCCGACAGGCCGCCAACCTGATGCGCAAACTTACAAGTGTGACAGGGCTTGAACTTGGCCATGGGATGCAGGAAGCGCTGAACCGGATGGAAAAAGGAGAAGACCCTGAAAAGATCGAAGCGGAAATGGGTGATATTCTCGAAGGTGAGGATCCTTTTTTGTTTCCGAACCAAAAAGGGGCTGCAAAGGCAAAACACCCGGCCCCGCAAAGAGACGAGACGCTCTATGATCTATAGATTTTTTGATAAATAAAATTCGTGAAAGGATAACATGGAAAAAATATTCCTGGTTTTGGCAACGCGGAATCATGGAAAGACTGTGGAAATTAGAGAATTCTTCAAAGACTTCCCGGTAGAGATTAAGAATCTGGATGATTTTGGCCCTATTCCTGAAATAGAGGAAGATGGCGCCACATTTGATGACAATGCATACAAAAAGGCCTCTTTTGCTGCGCGTATACTCGGAATACCGGCCCTTGCCGATGACTCAGGGTTGGTCGTGCAAGCCCTGGGAGGAGCGCCCGGCGTGTATTCAGCACGGTATTCGGGTAAATCAGCCACTGATGAGGAAAATACCGCCAAACTCCTCAAAGAGATGGGGGGTAAGAAAAATAGAGCAGCGGCCTTTGAGTGCGTTATATCCCTTGCTGTGCCTTCCGGCCCCGCGCTTACGTATGAGGCACGATGTGAAGGAGAAATTACAACAGCAGCAAGCGGGGAAAACGGTTTTGGTTACGACCCTGTATTCTATTATCCTCCACTCAATAAGACATTCGCTGAGATGTCTCTCGAAGAAAAGTCCGAGATCAGTCACAGGGGACGGGCCTTGTCGGAACTGAAAAACGAGTTTGACAAAGTGATTACATGGATCAAACAACGGCTGGCGGAAGTAAAGCCCAAATCACCTCACAGCAAATAATGGTTTTTTTATGAAAAACATTAGGGCAAGTCTTATTGTGACCGGTCGTGTGCAGGGAGTCTGTTTTCGAATGGAGACGCGCCGTGCAGCCAAACGCGTGGGAAATCTGAGCGGTTGGGTAAAGAACCTCCCGGACGGAACCGTTGCGGCCGTGCTTGAAGGAAACGAATCAGACGTGAATAAAATGATTGAATGGTGTCGTAAAGGTCCTGCCGGAGCGTCAGTGACCGACGTGAAGGTTGAATGGGCTTCTTATAGCGGGAACTTTGACAGCTTCGACATTAACTACTAAAAACCTATGGATAAAATCGTCATAACCGGCGGACGCCGCCTGGAAGGAACGGTGGCTATCAGCGGCGCCAAGAACGCCGCCCTTCCTATATTGATATCCTCGATCCTGACCGATGACTGGAACACCTTCCATAATGTCCCGGACCTATGGGATATACGTACCATCAAGCGACTGATGACGGACCTTGGCGTGCGCTTTAAGGAAGATGAAACCGCTCTAAAGGTTGATGCAAGTGGCTTGAACAGTTTTGAGGCCTCCTACGATCTCGTAAAGACCATGCGGGCCTCTGTTTTGGTTCTTGGTCCTCTGCTCGCAAGGCTGGGCAGGGCCAGAGTCTCTCTCCCCGGTGGGTGCGCCATTGGGGCCAGACCTATTGACATTCACATCAAGGGACTTCGGCAAATGGGGGCCTCCATCAACCTGGATCACGGTTATGTCGACGCAAAGACAGATCAGTTGAAAGGCGCTGATATCTATCTTGACATCACGACCGTAACCGGAACTGAAAACCTGATGATGGCCGCTGTCTTGGCAAAAGGGACTACTATCCTTCGAAATGCGGCGAAAGAGCCGGAGATAATAGCCCTCGCGGACTGCCTGAATAAGATGGGCGCCAATATCCAGGGCGCTGGTTCATCAGTAGTCACCATAATGGGTGTAAAAAAGCTTAAACCGACTTTCTGGTCCATTATTCCGGACCGCATAGAGACAGGCACCTTCATGGTAGCCGCTGCCTTGACAAAAGGGGACTTCGAAATCTTAAATTGTGTCCCATCCCACGTGGAGGCGGTAATCCACAAACTCAAACAGGCCGGTGTGGTTGTAAAAAAAGGTCAAACAAGTATTTTTGTGAAGGGTCCTGAACAGATACAGAGTGTTGATATGAAGACCTTCCCTTATCCCGGATTTCCGACTGACATGCAGGCCCAGTTTATGGTTCTCATGTCTATAGCAAGTGGATTAAGTGTAATCACCGAAGCCATTTTTGAAAACCGCTTCATTCATGTAAGCGAGCTTCAACGGATAGGCGCGGATATTATTGTGTCAGGTAATTGTGCGGTGGTACGGGGAGTTCCCCAACTAAGCGGCGCGCCTGTTATGGCGACCGACTTAAGGGCAAGCGCTTCCCTTATTCTGGCCGGGCTGGCCGCGGAAGGCACGACAGAGGTTTCACGCGTCTATCACCTAGATCGCGGATATGAACGCATCGAAGAAAAATTCTCGGCCCTTGGAGCAGGTATTGAACGGGTTCGGGTATAAGGAGAAATGAGAGGGGAAAAACATTCACACACCATACATTTCCAGTTTTTTGGGGAGTGTCACCACAAAACGTGTGAAGGGGCGTCCTTTTTTGCCTCTCTTACTAATAACCTTTATGGTTCCTCGATGGTTCTCGATGATCTTTTTTGCAACAGCAAGACCCAACCCCGTGCCTTTGTCCTCTTTACCCACTATCTTGTAGTAGAAATCAAATATATCTTTTCTATGTTTTCTTTCTATAAAGGTTTCGCTTCTCACACTGAAAGAGATATCCTTATCCCCCTCTTTGGAGAAAATAGTAACACGGCTGTTTTCCGGAGAGAAATTGATAGCGTTTTCCACCAGGTTGTTTAAAACAGTAAATACTCCCTCCTTGTCCGCCTCAAGAAATATCTCTTTTTTGGAAAAGGATGTCTCTATATTCTTGATTTCCGATAATGGTTCATATTTTAAGACTATTTCTTTTATTATCTCTTGTAATGAAATTGTTGAAATAGTTATTTTGTATTTCGGATCAATGATCTTAACAAACTTAATAAAGTCGTTTATGCTCTCTTCTATCCTGAATTCTTCTTTGGCTACTATTTTTGAATAGGTAAGCAGTTTGTCGAGATACGTGTTTCTCTGCTCCAAGTCTACTGTGTCATAAATCTTACTAATGATTGTGGGGAATTTTTTGGTAAAACCACCTATGACGGTCAAGGGATTTCTGAGTTCGTGAACCAGGAGGTTGAGAACCTTTATTCGATCTTCCTGCATAAGAGTCAGGCTGTCCTTGACGTTTCTGTACCTGTCAAAAAATCTGGCCCTTGCTATGGCCTGTCCTATCAACTTCGCCATTTCCACAGAATAGAAAAAATCGTCGTCAGAGATTTTTTTTCCGTGACTGCCCGAATCAATCACCATAACCCCGTAATTATCTTCTATGGTATCGTTCACGTTCCTGTAATTGATCGGTATGACGGACTTGATTGCTATCTTGTTTTTGAGGGTATGAATATATTCTGATACTTCTTCTTCCCTGGTTATGTTTATTGCCTCTCCTTTTTCAAATGTCTTCCATACAATACTGCTTTTCAGGACTACAATCCCTTTAGAAAGCTCCCTTTTGTAATCTCCGGCCCATTGTCTGATAACCAAGTCTCCTCTGTCATCGAGAAGATATATCCGTACTCTCTTTTTCAATTGATCAGCAATAAAAGAAATACTTTTTGTGACAATAACTTCAACGTCAAAATTGAGATTTATCAACCTTGATATCTCAAAAAAATCCCTGAGTGTTTTTAAACAATAATTATTTTCTCTCGGTGCGTCCATTCTGTTTTGCCGTGAATATTTATTCTTTTTTCATTGTTCTGATCCGGGCAAGTTCCCACACATAATCATAAAGGTGAAGGCCTTTGCTCGAAGCAATGATTTCACCATCTTCTATGCCTATCTCCGCAGCCATATATTCCTTGAGAATTTGAATTGCGGCGAGGTTTGCCGGAAAACCGTTCCATAAATCCCATGACCTGAAATAGATGATAAAATGAAGTTTGTTATCTCTAATGCGTGT
Source organism: Desulfobacterales bacterium (assembly GCA_030594505.1). Taxonomy (GTDB): domain Bacteria; phylum Desulfobacterota; class Desulfobacteria; order Desulfobacterales. The sequence continues at coordinate 8,392 of JAUVFC010000017.1, read as the reverse complement.
ATCAATACCGCGAAGACATGGCGGATCAGAAAGAAATATTGAGTCCGGATCTCCGACCGTCATATATGCCTGGTTGGTCCCAAACCCATTTTTTTTATACATTTTAATAACTTCGTTAATCTGGTCTTCGAGATACTGACCGTAAGTGTACTGTTCGTTGGTGGACTTTTTCTTTGTCATGAGATAGGGTAGATACTCTTCAATATATCCTTCCTCTACCGGGTTTGGGATTCCAAGATGGGCCGGGATATCAGGAATCAAGGGTCGAACACCCGGATATTTGACATGCAGGGTAATATAATCAAATTCGAGTCTCTTCTGACCCTCGTAGCTTCCACGATCAATCAAATACTCATGTCCATGGTCAATTATGGAAGAAACACTCTGAAACCAAGCATCAGGAAGATCTCTTGCCTCTATGTTGATCAATTTCATGGAATATTCTCTGACTATTTATACAAAAAAAACCGAACCTGTGCGGTTAACCATTAGCGGTTAACCATTAGCGTTTAGCCGTTAGCATTGAAGAGGGGTGGAAATGAAAAATGTTAGAGAACTTAATAAACATATCAATGAGGTAAAGAGCTTGTTGAATAGTTTTATCCAAAAGCTAACTGCACCGATCTAAAATCCCTATATGTCCAGAAAATTCACTTCCCAAGCATGCTTCTTAATGAACTCCCTTCTTGGAGCAACCTCATCACCCATAAGAACCGTGAATATATCATCTGCTATAATACCATCTTCTACTCTCACCTGCAACATCCTTCTGTGGTCCGGATCCATTGTGGTCTCCCATAACTGGTCCGGATTCATTTCTCCAAGCCCCTTATATCTTTGAATTGACAGACCTCTTTTTCCTTCTTTCATAAGATATTCCAGTAGGTCTTCCTTTGTTTCAAATAAAATCTCTTCTTTTCTTTCATTTATTACCGTAAACGGGGGATGGTCTATCTCCAGTATGTATACGCCTACTTCACAGCCCTTCTGAAATTCAGCCGAAGATATCAAAGACCACCCAATTGTGCTGACGTGACCTTTTTTTCCTTTAATGCGCAGTTCAAACAGATTATGTTCTGTGTTCTGTACAACCTCTTTGACCTCAAATCCCCTTTTTGTCAACTCCTGCCCAAATAGAGTAATCCGGTCTTTATCCTCCAGAAACCTTTTTGAGCAACATTTTGATTTTATCAGAAGTTCTATCACCTTCCTGTTAAAGCCTTGTTTTTCAAGGGTTGTCAGTATTCTGTCATAATCTGTCATCCTGCTTAAAAACATATATAATCCTTGATTTTCCAACTTTTCATTCTTTTCCTTGATCTGCACGGTAAAATGATCGCAAATCCGGTTCATAATATAGCTATGGAACGATTCCTCATCTTTTATATATTCCGCATTTTTCTTATTTCCTATTCTAAACAGGGGTGGTTGCGCAATATAGAGATGCCCTTTTTCAATAATATCCGGCATCTGTCTGTAAAAAAAGGTGAGAATAAGTGTTCGAATATGAGATCCGTCTACATCCGCATCCGTCATTATTATGATTCTGTTGTAACGGAGTTTTTCTATATTATATTCCTCTTTGCCTATACCGGTTCCAAGAGCAGTGATGATTATCCTTATTTCTTCACTGTGAAGCATCTTGTCGAATCTTGCTTTTTCTACATTGAGTATTTTTCCTTTCAGCGGAAGTATGGCCTGAAACTTTCTATCCCTGCCCTGTTTTGCGGAACCTCCGGCAGAATCTCCCTCTACAAGAAATATCTCTCTTTTCTCAGGATTTCTTTCCTGACAATCAGCCAGTTTCCCTGGAAGAGAGCTCTCTATCAATGATCCCTTTTTTCTTGCCATTTCCTTGGCTCGTCTCGCTGCATCCCTGGCACGTGCCGCATCAACGACTTTGGCCATGATTTTTTTTGCAAGAGAAGGATTTTCTTCGAGCAAGGCAGCCAGTTTTTCATTTACAACCGATTCAACAAGTCCCTTTACCTCTGAGTTCCCCAATTTTGTCTTGGTTTGCCCTTCAAACTGCGGGTTTGGAAGCTTTATGTTGATGATGGCCGCGAGACCCTCTCTTGTGTCATCTCCTGTCACCTTTTCCTGAAGATTCTTGGGAAGGTTGCTCGTTGTCGCATATTGATTAAGGGTCCTTGTCAAGGCTGACTTGAAGCCTACGAGGTGAAAACCTCCTTCCTTTGTGTTGATATTATTAGCAAAGGTTAAAATCTTCTCCTGATATCTGTCATTATATTGCATAGCAACTTCGACAATTATGTCATTTTTTTCGCCATACATGTATATAGGCTTTTTGTGGATCACTGTCTTGTTCCTGTTTATGTAATCAACAAACGATACAATTCCTCCTTTGAAATGAAATTCCTTTTCCCTGCCTGTTTTCTCATGTTTAATTATAATTTTAACACCTTTATTAAGAAAAGAAAGCTCCCTGAATCTTTGAGAAAGAATATCAAAACTGTATTCCGATACAGTGAATATGTCATCATCAGCCTTGAAACGTATCTTTGTGCCGCGTTTTTTGGTATTCCCCAATACTTCAAGGGAAGAGGTTGGGGCCCCTTTTGAGTACGTTTGACGATAAACAGTCCCCCCGGTCTTTATCTCCACCTCAAGAAATGATGATAGGGCATTAACAACAGATACCCCAACACCGTGTAATCCACCTGCTACCTTATAAACCTTATTGTCAAACTTTCCACCGGCATGCAGTTTTGTCATCACGACTTCTACTGCAGGGATACCCTCTGTCTTATGAATTCCTACGGGAATACCACGCCCATTATCTTCAACCGTGACGCTATTATCTGAATTAATGCAAACAGATATAAAATCGCAATATCCCGCTAATGCCTCATCTATGCTATTGTCAACAACCTCGTAAACGAGGTGATGAAATCCTTCTATACCAATATTCCCGATATACATTGCCGGACGTTTTCTTACGGCTGCAATACCTTCCAATACCTTTATATTATCCGCGTTATACATGGTTTCTTCTGTTAACATTGTCTATGATAACCTCTTTTAAGTAATCTGTAAGCGTTCATGAAACGTTGAAATTAGAAAATAAAAATTAGAAAGTTGGCCTTCATGCTTTTGTACTGTTTATGAACGCATTATCTGATAAACCACAGTGTGTCGTGCCAGACCATATACGACAAGGCTTCCGCATATACTTGGCCCTAATACCCGGTCCCTGATCGTTTTTTTCCTAATTCTTCTATACCCTCATAGGCATTATAACGGAAACGAAATCCTTGTCCTCGTCTCCGGTTATTAAACACGAACTCTCACCATCTTTGAGTTTTATGCATATTTTCTCGCTTTTCATGTTGTTTAGAGTATCTATAAAATACTTGGGATTAAACCCTATCTCCAATGCATCCCCATCATACTTAATGGCTGCCATTTCGTTTGATTCTCCGAGTTCCGGATTTGTGTTGACTATCTCAAGAAAATTATTATCTATTCGAAATTTAACACTCCTGTATTTGTCGGAAGAAAATATAGACATCCTTCGTAACATTTTTAAAAATTCCGCTCTGTCGACGATAAGAGAATGTTTATTATCTAATGGAACTATATTTTTGCAATCCGGAAATTCCCCTTCAATAATTCTTGTTATGACAGTTTCCATATCTTTTTTCAGTACAAACTTATTCTCTTTTTTCCCCAACAGTACATTACCCTCTGTTTCAAGTAGCTTGGCTGCTTCTACAATCCCTTTTTTTGGTATGATGATCCCCTCATCAAATATGGAAGGTTCAGATATATCAAGCTCTGTCTCAACAAATGAAATTCTGTGCCCATCCGTTGATATCATTCTCAGAATATTCTTTTCCTCTGTTTTTTCCTGTTCGAGATTTATTCCAGTCATCTCAACATAGCCTTCACCTGTGAGTACGGAAAAAATTGTTCTGTCGATCATTTTTTTAAAAACGTCTGCTTCAATTTTTAAAAAATCAATATCTGTAATATCAGAAAGAGAGGGATATTCTTCCGGATCCATTCCTACTATATTATATTTCACTGATTCATCTACAACCTGAATCCACTTGTTTTCCAGTTCTTTTATATGAATATTCTCTTTGGGAAATTCCCTGACGATTTCATAGAGCTTACTTGATGGAATCGTTGTTTTTCCCGGAATTATGACCTCGGTCGAATATTGTCCTACAAATCCTATTTTAATATCCGTTGCCACTATTTGTAATTCATTTCCGCTCTTTGCTTCTATCAATATATTGGAAAGAATAGGCATATTCGATTTAGGTTGAGTTATTCCTTGAACCTTATTCAAAATTTCCAGAAAAACGAATTTGTCAATTATAAATTCCATTATGATTATTCCTTTATATTTGTAATAATATATAATAACGAATTGTTTTTATGTTAATAAGTAGCAAAATATATTGTTTTTATTAAAAAATATATAAACAGTATCTATACTGTTTTATAATAAGTTTTTCCAGTTTTAATTCAAAAAAAGAATTCGATATGAATACCGGTTTCAATGAGACAAATTCGATGATTGTGAAACCATGTTATCAGTAAGAATAGTAATTTCTCGATTAAGGGCTCGGTCAAAAATAACTTGGTAGAATTTGCGCCCTAATTTGCCGTATATTTAATCGATTTGATTGAGTAAAACCGCAGGAATAGCAAGCTATTTTGAGCCTGAGCAACACAGTTATTGATGGTCAGCGAAAAATCGCAAGTTATGGCTTTTCGAGGTATACCTTCAGTCTGTCCACCTTTATAATTATTATTTTCTTATATTTGTAATAATATATAATAACGCAATGTTCTTATGTTAATAAGTAGCAAAATATATTGTTTTTATTAAAAAACATATAAACAGTATCTATACTGTTTTATAGTAAGTTTTTCCAGTCTTAAATACAGAAAAGATTTTTATATGAATATTGGTTTTAATGATACAAATTATATTATTTTGAACCCGTGTTATCAGTAGGAATAGTAAGTTCTCAATGAGTGAGCAGTATTAGAAAAATCCCCATTTATAAAAGGGGAAAAGTAGTCTTAATATTGAAATATATTGAGAACTTACAAAGTAGAAAAACAGAAAAGAGACAAAGTGTATCAATAAAAATCTGTACAATTAGTTTATCATCTTATATTATACACCATTTTACAGAAATATGCTTTATTTAAGAGCTTTTTTTGTAACTATTCAACCACAGATTCACACAGATATGTTTGAATACAAAGAAATTACAGATATTATTAGAATTTTTTATAAAACTTATAATGAGCTTTGTGATGTTTTTTCGGTGGAAAACCGGAATTCAAAAGAGATTTATATATGATAATAAAAGAAAAAATATCAGTGATGATCAGCGTAGATCTGTGGCTGAATAGCTACAAATTTTTTTTCAATCAGGGCCTGAACGAAAGGCCATAAAAGAGTTTATAAAGAAAGACTATGAAAAGAGAAGTTCTATTTAAACCTGGTTCTATACGAGTTTCTGTGGAGGAAGGAGATACAATCTTCGATGCAGCCTTAGATGGCGGAATTCACATTAATTCTTCATGTGGAGGGCAGGGGATTTGCGGCAAGTGCAAGGTTATTATAGGTAAAGGAAAAATAGTATCTGATCCAAGCGACAAACTCACGGAGGAGGAATATCAGGAAGGGATTCGTCTGGCATGCAACAGCCGTATTTTTTCTGATTGCATAATACAAATCCCGGTGGAATCGAGAATGTCTGATAAGATACTGATGGAAAAACAGACATTTGCAAAAGGAGAAAGAAAAATATCGGATGTTGAAGAGGTCTCTTTTCTTGATGTATTATGTTTTAGTCCTCCGGTTGTAAAGGTATTCTTAAAGGTCAATCCTCCCACAGCTATAAACAATGTAAGTGATTTATCCCGATTATTAAAGGAACTGAATGAACTATATGAAATCAGAAACGTATCAATAGATATTTCGTGTCTCAGGAAGCTGCCGACTGTATTAAGGGCATCGGACTGGAATGTGACACTGACCCTGGAAAAGAATTATATTGATTATGATCTTGGAATATCGACTGAAAAATCAGAAGAAATATACAAAATAATAGAGGTGGAATCAGGTAATACCTTTACAAAACAATATATTGTAGCCTTGGATATCGGCACCACGACAGTTTGTGGTCAATTGCTTGATATGCATACAGGAAAGGTTGCTGCAGAAGAAGCAACATATAATAAGCAGATAGAGTATTGTGGGGATGATGTTATCAGCAGGATTGTTTTCTCCAACAAGCCTGGCGGGAGGAAAAAGGCGCAGGAAGCGGTTGTATCTTCCGTAAATGAAATAATAGATGAGTTGCTGAAAAAGGCCGGTGCGAAAAGAGAAGATATAGTTCATATTACCTTTGCCGGAAACACCACTATGACCCATCTTCTTCTGGGATTGGAATGTCGTTATATCAGGGAGGCCCCTTATGTGCCTGCAGCATCTCTTATACCCCCTGTCAAGGCATCTTCCGTAGGAATTCAGGTAAAAGAGAGCATCACTGCAAGAAGTTTTCCGTTGGTATCAAGCTACATCGGAGGTGATATTTCTGCGGGCATTCTCGGTTCCGGTATTCAGAAGAGAGAAAAACCAGCTCTTTTTATTGATATCGGCACAAATGGCGAGATAGTTCTTGGCAATCGCGAGTGGCTTGCTTGTGCCGCATGTTCTATGGGACCGGCATTTGAAGGGGGAGGTATCCTGCATGGCATGAGGGCGGATGTCGGGGCCATAGAAGGGTTCAGTATTAATCCGATTACTATGGAATCAATGGTTATAACCATTGGAAAGAGACGACCTCGCGGCATCTGTGGTTCGGGTTTGATAAGCATTCTGGCGGAACTCATTCTATGCTCCATTGTTAATCGGAATGGCAAGTTTGCAAAAGATGTTGATAATAGACGGATCAGAAAAACAGATACAGATTATGAGTATGTAATAGTCGAGGCCGATCACACGGCTATTGGAAAAGATATTGTGATAAGCGAAGGAGATATAGATAATCTTGTCAGGGCAAAAGGCGCTCTTTTCAGCGGGTGTCTTACATTGCTGGAAAGCGTTGGATTTTCCCTGGATGATGTGGATCGTGTGTTTATAGCAGGAGCATTTGGCCGGTACATTAACGTGGAAAAAGCAAAGATCATAGGACTCCTTCCCGATCTTCCCATAGAGAAATTTTCGTTTATCGGCAATGGTTCGTTGACCGGCGTCCGCCTTGCTTCTTTTTCACAGAATCTATTCAGGGAAGGCGGCCGGATAGCCAGGATGATGACAAATATCGAATTAAGTGAAAGTCCTGCGTTTATGAATAATTATATTGCATCGCTTTTTATTCCTCATACCAACGAGTTGTTGTTTCCCGAAGTAAATAGAAGGTTGTCAGAAGTAGAAAAAAATATAAAGAAAGAGAGGAACGGAAATTGAGCAGTCTGATCGCAATGGCGGGAAAAGGTGGCACAGGCAAAACTACCATTGCCGGTTTTCTAATAAAATATCTTATTAATCACAATATGAAACCAATACTCGCTGTGGATGCGGACCCGAATTCGAATCTGAATGAAGTATTGGGTATCAAATTCGATTTAACGCTTGGCGAGGCAAGAGAAGGTTTAAGAGCTGATGTTCCCGTCGGGATGACGAGGGAGATGTATATAGAGTACAAGGTACAACAGGCCATAGTCGAGGAAGATGGTTATGACCTGATCGTAATGGGACGGCCTGAGGGCGCCGGGTGCTATTGTCACGCAAATATGCTGCTGTCAAAATATATAGAAATGCTGACGGGTAATTACCGCTCTATAGTTATGGATAACGAGGCCGGGATGGAACATATCAGCAGGCTGGTGGCAAAGGAGCCGGGACTGCTGCTGATAGTATCAGATCCGACTATGCGGGGGGTGGAGACAGCGGGAAGAATACAGCAGCTTTCAAAGGAATTGAATCTTGGGGCAAAAAAGACTTGCCTGATAATAAACCGGGTCCATGATCAGCTCCCTGAATACATGATCGAGACCATAGAAAAATTCGGACTGACCCTAGCAGGGTCAGTTCCGGAAGACAGTATTCTTTCTGAGTTTGATGCCAAAGGAAAACCGACTTCTGATCTAACGGAAGAATCCAAAGCAGTCCGGGCGGTAACAGAGATATTTGATAGAATAATTGGTTGTTAGGAACGGGGACGAAATAACTTTCCCAGGCAGGCGCATAGATTTGGGTCAAATTTATTCGATCTCAAATCACAAAAGTTGAAGGAATAGCAAGCTATTTTGATGCTTTTGGGATTTGAGATCGGGCAAAGGTGGCCTGAAGCTGTGATGCATAGTTGTGGAAGTTATTTCGTCCCCGTTCCTT
>JAUVFC010000073.1 GCA_030594505.1 Desulfobacterales bacterium | reverse complement strand
TGCGTAGTGCTATCTATAATTGATAAAGACCAGCGGTTATTTAAATGGGCGAGTGCATGCCCAATCCCGGTCTTCGGCTACGAGATAACAGTCACCCTATGGCCTATTGTTTTATTTGTGGTATGGTATAAGGAAACCCGATATGAGATATAAGCAAACCAAAAATAACCCGTAAATAAACTTATAGGACTCATAAAAAAAACTAATACAATGCAAGAGCTTACTCCCACAACGGATTCAGAGTTAAAACCAGTTACCGAAGAGGAATTAGATTCCATTGTCGAAGCCAAAATAAAAGTCAAGAATAACACGTGGTATGAGTTCTATAAACGATACTGCGACAATGAAGAACGAAATCATGTCAAAGCCTATAAAGACGTGTATGGCGAGAGTTTAAGCTATGATGTATCAAGGGCGGCAGGGTCTCGCCTACTCAGGAAAATTGATGAACTCATTGGCTACCGGGAAATCATGACCGATGAGGGAATCAGTGATAGGGCATTAAGCAAGAAGGGGAAGACGCTACTAAGCAGCACCGATGAGCGAGTAGCAGCAAGGGTTTTGGACACGCTAACCAAATCGCGGGGCTGGCACAAGCAAGAGCTCGACCTGGGGGCCGGGGCTGAGATCATCATTGTCCGCAGGGCTGTGGGCGAGGAACCAGCGGAGCGGATTAATGCGACGGTTGAAAGCGTGCCGGATAAGCCTAAAGCGTTGACAGAGTAAAGGCGCGCATGATAGATAGGGTTTTTGTCCCTGCTAATTTAAACAAAACTTGATAGTTTAGGTTTGATTGGGTCTTATTCGATGGATTGAGGGGAAGGATAAGGCGATTTAAAGGCGAAAGACGCTTATCGTAGGGCTGATTTGTTCGGTCTTAGTAGGTACCTTTCGAATATAAACCCGTGATTTTGAGCATTCTAAGGAGGATACAATGGACGAAGACATCAGAGAAAAGATTAAAAATGAATTGTTGAGGTGGATTAAGGCAGAGCCAAGCATGGACAATATCCACATGTTTAAGGCATTCGTTGATGCGTTGTCGATCGAAGCTGTTACGCCTGACCCAAACAAGCCAGCCTGACCCAAACAAGCCAGCCTGACCCGAACCCCTCTTTCCCTGGGGCTGTATCAGCACGAGCAGGGCGCAAGGTTAGGCAGGCATACAACAAGGGCAGGGCGGCGAGCGCAGGCGTACAACGTGGAGATGATGAGGCAAGGAAGCGGGGATGCGAGATCGAAAAGGAAAACGGAAACCCGGAAAAGGGAAAGCTCGGTTGGGAGTCCCATACCCCCCTGTACTTTATACACCCCACAGACAAAATTGAATTTTCAGGTTAAGGATGAATGATGATTAGAACAAAGAGGACAAGCGATGATTGAACCGTTTAGAAAAATTGATATTTAATTACTTGATGACGTATCAGACTCCAGCAATATTGAGTTGGACGGTATTAATTTTGCAAGCGCGAATGTTTTCACTGTAGACAATAAGGGTGAGATGGTTGATTCCGAAATTCAAGGGAAGATCCACGACACATTAATTAGAATGTCGCACATATTGAAAGTATATAGGGATGGGGAATTGGTTTGGAGGAAGGATAAGCCGGAAAATGAAAGTGATATTTGACATAGACGGTTGGCGGAAAGAAGGGGATGTTTCTAAAGACGCTATGATATATGGTTCTGTTTTAATCCCCCTGGAGCCGCCTTTAAGCATCTTAACTGACGAGGCTGTCTATCCGGAGGGGCCAGTCGTAGTGAGAGTACCGTTCAGGTATTATGGGGAAAGGGAAAAGGGAGTAAAAATTTTTAGGTATAAACGGGAGGATGAATAATGGGGAAAGTGCAAAGAATAAAAGAGGAAAAGAAAGAGGCGCAGCAGAAGCCTACAATTATTAACACGATCTCGATTAATTTATTGAGTGATGGCCAAGTGAATGTATCAGGGCCGATTCAGAATCCGATTGCTATTATGGGGATTTTAGGGCAGGCGATGGGTGTATTGTCTCGGTTCTATGCACAAGAAGCGGCGAGTAAGATTGTGAAGCCGAGTAATGGGTTGATTTTACCGCATTAGGGGAGGGTAATTATGAAAACGAAAGTGAGCGAGTTAGTTTCATTCCTAAGAAGTCAGAATTGTTTTAATTGCATTAGGATAGATGCTAACACTGATTACGACAAAACAGGAGGTAAATTGATTCTTGAGGATGAGGAAGGGAATCAACAAGGTCAGTTTATTTTTGCCCGGAGCGAGAGCAATGTGCCTGCCCATGGTGAATATGGGGAGGGAAATGAAAGTAAAGTGGCTTCTCATCTTGAACAACTTGAACCATATCTTACTGATTGTTTCCGAAAGGCTACGACTCAGGATGAGATAGAGGCAGTCACGGATGCGATGGAATCTTTTGCCTTGGTTTTGCTTACCACTATGGAGAGAAAATGACAAAAGGAAGGAATAACGAAACCGAAACAGTAGCGACTGGACACTTAAAGCCTGGGGTTTATTTTTTTAGGGTTCCAGATAGAAAAGAATGGGAAGTAGTGACAGTTTACGGACCTGATAATTTTGGACGGACACAATATGTAATGTTTTTTGGCGGGGAAGTGCTCCCTATAGAAAAAGTGAAAGGCGAATGGGGGCTTAAGATTGAGATGCCTAAGAATATTGCTTGCAGTCCATAACTTTTTCTGATAGGTTGTTTGACATATAAGTTTTTCTGATGTATAGTTGAAAAAAGGGGAAGTATGCAAAAAGAAACCTCACAACTGAAAATTGAGCTTTCGCCTACACAGGATTCATTTGTGTTTTCTGATGCGATTGTGAACTTGCTTTACTCGTCAAAGGGCGAAGGTAAGACGTACGCAAATATTGTTGCGATGATGCAGCACGCCAAACGATGTGGAAAGAATATCCGGTGCGCGATAGTCCGGGACACGCACGAGAATATAAAGACCTCTACGGCGCGGTCGATCATGGATGCTTTGCCGTTGGATTTATACCGGTTCAAGAATGACTATAAGCATTTGGTGATTAATTCCAGCCCGAAAGTTGAGGTTGATCTATTCGGAATTGACGATGCGGCGGCACTTTCAAAGCTCATGGGGCCAGAATATGCCCTTATCTGGCTTGAAGAGCCTGCCCCGATTGCCGAGGCTGTGAATGCTGGATTGAGCGAGGACGTATTTAACGCAGCATTAGCGGCTTGTGCGCGGCAAAAGAACACGATTCCAAGGCTTCAGATTTCTATGAACCCTGGGGAAGAAAATCATTGGACGTACAAGAGATTTTTTCTTGATACGGAGCTGTCTCAAGACGGGCTTCACCTCGTTGACTCGAATTATCCGCTAATTACTTTCAGGATATTCCGAATTCCAAAGGGCGAGAACGATAACCTGAGCGATTTTGCACGGCAGGCGACTGCGGTTGCGTATGGAAAGGACAGTTCAGGGAGTGAACGGTTCGTTGAAGGACAGTTTGCAAAAATTTACAAAGGGTCGAAGGTGACACCGGATTATAACAAAAACGGACAGCATCTTTCCCTGGACAGGTTAATCCCGGCAAGGGGCCTTGTGGGATTCAGGGGTTGGGATGGCTGGTTCAATCCAAGCGCAGTGATAGGGCAAATTACGAATACCGGAAGGCTTGTATTTTTGGATACTTGCCGATTGGAAGGCGGGGACGTTCGGACACTTATCGAGAACCAGGTTAAGCCTTTACTTGAAAGCCCAAGATGGAAAGACAAATGCTCTGCATGGCGGGACTGCGGCGATACGAGTATGCAAACACCTGACCAAAGCAATATTCAAATGTCAGCGTCAAGAGTTATCGAAGAAGCGTTTGAGACACAGTTTGAGGGCGGGCCACCTAAATGGACTCACATGAAACGTGGAATCATCAGGGCACTGAACCATAGCATAAACGGTATGCCTGCAATCGTTATAAACCCGAATAACAGAATTTTACATAGTGCCCTTGCTGGCGGGTGGTATTATAAAACGGATAATTCAGGGAATGTGGTAAACGATATCCCGGTAAAAAACGAAGATAGTCATGTTGGCGATGCTTGGGTAAATGCTGTTAATGTTCTGCTTTCAACCGGGACTATGAATAAAAAGAAACTGAGAGAAATGTGGGCGAAGATGAACTCTATAACAAAGAAAAGGGCTGCGTCTTATTCTGTGGGGATTGCTCATGCTTGAAACATACGGTCATAAACGATTCTGGCCTATGAAGGAATTTCAAAGGCGAGGTGCAGACGGGGAAAATGAGACGAAAGAGGTGTACCGGGACATGACTACCGGCGAAGTACACCATCCTATCGACAAGGATGGAAATGATCTCGGCTGGAATGGGTCTCCTACTCCCCTCCCATCCGGCGAGAAACTTCCCGTCATGTCCCGCTCTTTCAGGGATCACTACGATGACATAAGGTGGCACAAATGAGAGATCGAACAGAATATTTCGATGAAATAAAGCAGGCATTGCGTGATGCAGCGTATAGAGATCCTGTAATGGACGATATCGAGAAAGAAGAACGCCTTGATGCCACACAACGATACGCAGGTGAAAATGAGGCGCACTTTGTCGAATACGCTCAAGACCAAATTGACGCTTCCGTAAAGGCCATGCGGTCTACAAGAGAAATTCAGGCTGAATGCCTGAGAATGTACCACGAAGACGAACCACTTAATTACTCTAATAAGGAAGATTGGCAGTCAAGAGTTGTAATTCCAAAACCTCATGCCGCCGTACAATTTGCTATGAGCGCCATTAGGAAGGCGTTTTCACCGAGCTTTCTATCAATCGAGAATGAGACCGTACCTGAGACCGGCGATTTTTGGGAAAAGCTCATGAAGCATCAGCTTGGAAAGACAAAAGCTAATTTTAAAGTTTCTTTCACTGACGCAAGCGGGTTCGGGTTTGCTGTTGGGCAGGGGTTAGAGATGATTCCGGTTTGGCAAAACGGTTTATCCTATGCGTTAGTGGAACCGTGGAAGATTCACCGTGACCCTGACGCGACCCCAAGAGACCCACAGTCCGGCATGTACTGGATTCACCAGGAATATATTGACTACCACGTTTTAAAGGAATTAGAGGCGAACGGGCGGTATGTCAACGTAGGCAAAGCAAAAGATGACGCTACAATCCCGAAAGACAGCAACCTGACAAAAGAAGAACTTGCCAAACGAAAGAATATGGCTTGGGAAAGAACCAAATTTCGCAAACCAATTTTGACCTCAGAGTTTTGGGGTACAGTTCTTGACCCGAAAGGCAATCTTTTACTGCCTAACGCAACTTATACATTCGCAGGCAATACTATCATATCCCCACCGAAACTATCCCCTTATCCTACTCTTAAATGGCCGGGCACGTCATTTAGCCCTATCCCTGACTTTCTTTCGTACAATGGGCGGGGCCTGTTGCAAGGGGTAAGGTCTCTGTGGAATTTCATGTGCTCACTGCTGTGTTTGCATATCGACAACCTTAATTGGGTTGTAAACCCGATGACGGAAATTGACACGTCTGCTTTTGTTGACCAGTCCGATCTTGATACAGTTCCCGGGAAAACGTATCTTGCCCGCGGAACCGTATCAGGAAATCAGGCCGTAAGAACGGTTGAACGGAAAGCAAAGACTGCCGATGTGCTGTCGGCTATTAAATTTGGGATCGAATCGTTTGAAGAGGGCACGTTCATTAATGACGCTATCGCGGGACGGACAGGGCCAAGAGAAGTCACGGCAAGAGAGAAAGCGCAGAACCTCGACCAGGCAATGGGCGTTTTTGGTCTGATGGGTGAGAATACAGAGGACGGGGCAATCAACGCTATCAAGGCCGGTATGGAATGCGTCCAAATTAACGCGGGAATAGAAGCCCTTTTGGAAGTTTTCCCGGAAGAGGAAATCCAAGAGCTTGTCAGCCTTGAAAGCGACACAGGCGTTTTTTTACCGGAACTGACTGGCAGTTTTCATGTGAGCGGATTAACTGCAATCTTGAAAGACAACGAGACTATGGGGAATATTCGAGATACGATCTTGCCTCTTATGGAGCCGGGAAGTCCGTTTGTGCCTTACCTGAAGCCTTACCAGATTTTGAAGGCTATCGAAGAAAGAACCAATCTTGCTGATGAGAAGATTCTTGCTACTGAAGAGGAAGCCGTTGAAATAAAAGAGCAGGAAGAGGGCAAACAACAACAAATGATGGATATAGAGCAGGACAAGATAGCTATGGAGGCAGAAAGGGCGCGAGCTTTACACGCTGAAAAAATGTCAAACCTTGAGCTTGATAAAATCCAAGCCTTGGGCAAGGCGCAAAGAGAAAGGATGCAGTAATGCAAAACCCATTGAATATGGCAGGAGTTGATATTGACCCCGTAAGCAGACAACCGGCAACGGCAGAGAGATTGATGCTGCAACAAATCGCAAAAGAAAAGATAACCGCAAGAGCGAACGAGCTAATATCTGACCTGGCTGGCGAAGGCGGGGCCATGGTGAATGAGATAGTCACCCTTTTTGTGAAACGGGTTAATCAGCTTATGACTGAAGATCCTGAGTGCAATGTTTATCGGGAAATACTTGATTCAGTGAAATTCAAATTAGACGCTGCGGATCGAATCGTAGCACAAGAGATGGGGAGTTTAAAAAAATATGCGAAGTAACTGACGCGCCCCTTTTAAGGATACCGTGTCAGCCAAAATCCGGCCCTTACCCGCTGTTGTAAGACACCCGGTGATAGTTCAGGCAGCATAAATAAAGGCGGTCCCTGTACGGCTACCCGCCGAAGAAAGGAGTAACACTATGCCCGAAAAAGAAACAACTGAAGAGGCCAAGACGGTAGAGGACGCTATGGCTGAATCCGAAACCATGTTCGGCGATGAGGAGACTGAGGAATCTGAAACTGAGGAAAAAACGGAAACCAAAGAGAAAGAAACCGAAGAAGAATCTGAAACCGAAAAAGTGGAAGAGGAAAAAGAGACTGAAACTGAGGAATCCGAAGAGGAAACTGAAGAAAAAAAGGATTTCAAGTATGAGTCTCAAGAGGAGGCCGAAAAAGGCTACCGCGAAGCGACCAAGGAAATGCGCCGAGCGGAGAAAGAGGCTGGCGACCTGAAAAAGGCCAATGCTGACTTGCAGAAAAAGGTAGACGATATTGCAAGAAAACAGCTTGCTAAGGTGGGAGACATTACCCCTGAGCTTAAAAAAGCTGTGGCTTCTGTCTACAGGGAGTTAGATGGACTTGCTGCCGATGACGAAGAAAGTTATTACCCTAAGATAGCTGAAGAGAAAATTAAGGTGATAACAAAAGTTGTTTCTGAGATTTTAGGTCAAAGAGATGCGCAGGCCAAGGAAGAGGCCGACCAAAACGCGGAAGATGATGCAATTCGTAAGCAAGCCATTAAAGTTGCTACCAAGGCAGGGCTTGATATGAAGGAAGATTCTTTTGATTCTTCTTTATTTTGGGATGTGTCTGGCCGGGCAAAAGGTGAAACTCTGGAAAAAAGAATTGACTGGACGGTTGGGGAAGTGAAACGAGTAAAGACTGGAATCCTTAAGGGCGATAAAACCCTTCGGGATAAGGAAAAGAATGCTCAAAAGAAAAACGCTGTCCTCGACAAAGGAACCTCTAAAGTTGCGAAAGGTGACGAAGAGGACAAAGACGAAGAGCCTATGACTGTTATGGGGGCCTTCGCTAAAAACGAAAGACGAGTGTAAAATTAACCGAATCGCGCTGCACGCCGACCGGGCTGACTCCAAAGCGGCCGTCGTGTTCTTTCGATCGGCCGTCTGGTGACCGCCGTGCATGACGCAGCTCGGTGAGCTGCAAGACGCACTACCCAGCTTCGAGGCGGCGGGAATCAAGCTCTACGCCGTCAGCTACGACGCCCCCGCCGCCCTGGCGGCCTTCGCAGAGG
>JAUVFC010000044.1 GCA_030594505.1 Desulfobacterales bacterium | reverse complement strand
GTGATCCACGCGGAGGATACCCATGTTTGCGCCCCTCCTGGTCCCTCCCTGTTTTATGGCTTCGGTAGCCATATCAAAAACCATCATAAAGGAAACGGGACCGCTCGATATCCCACGAGTGGAAAAGACAGCGTCCTTTTCCGGCCGAATTCTTGAAAAAGAAAATCCGGTTCCACCACCGCTTTTGTGTATCATGGCAGTATGTTTGATCGTCTCAAAAATGCTCTCTATCGAATCTTCTATGGGCAACACAAAACAGGCGGACAACTGGCCGAGATGCCTGCCCGCATTCATAAGGGTCGGAGAATTAGGCATAAAGACAAGGCCGGACATCAGTTTAAAAAACTCTTCTTCGGTCTTTGCCGTATCAGCCTTTGGATCAAATTTCCTGTCTGCGGCAGCCACGGTCATGGCTACCCTCCGAAACAGATCATCGGGGGCCTCAACAGGATTCCCCTTTCGGTCTTTCTTCAGATACCGTTTTTCCATCACAATCAGTGCATTTTCGGAAAGTTCAGGAGGCATTGCTTCCTCCACCCAGTATTTCCTTGAGTCTTTCTTCATCTATGATTTCTACCCCCAGATTCCTGGCCTTGTCGAGCTTGGATCCCGGATTTTCTCCTGCAACCACATAGGATGTCCTGCTGCTCACTGTGCCGGCGGCCTTTCCTCCCAGCCTCTCGATTTGTGCCTTTGCCTGAGCCCGCGTTAAGGAAGAAAGCGTCCCTGTCAGTACGAACGTCATGCCGGCAAGGACCGGCTCATGAAGCAGAGGCATGGCCTCCGGCATCACACCGCTTGCAAGAAGACGCTCTATATTACGCCGGTTTTCAGGATTTCCAAAAAAAGCAACAACGCTCCCCGCAACCTGCGGACCTACCTCCTTGAGATCAAGGAGTCCTTCTTCATTGGCTCCAATCAATCGCTCCAGGGATCCGAAGTGTCGGGCCAGGACGTTTGCAAGATGCTGACCCACATAACGGATGCCAAGCGCATAGACAAAACGGTCAAGCGTGGTCTTCTTGCTCTTTTCCATCGCAGCAAGAAGATTGTCGGCAGATTTTTCCGCCATACGTTCAAGCCCGCAAATCATATCGCGCTTCAGGGCGAAAAGGTCTGCGTATGATCCCACCAGGCCCTTTTCCACCAACTGCTTAACCAGCTTATCACCAAGGCCATCGACATCAAGGGCATTCTTTGAAGCAAAGTGTTTGATCCGTTCCTTTACCTGTGCCCTGCAACTCGTATTGATACATCGCCTTGCCACCTCCCCTGAAAGGCGGACCACTTCTGAACCGCAGACCGGACAAGAATCAGGCATCCGGAACCGGACCTCTCCACCGGTCCTTTTCGACTCAATAACCTTTACCACCTCCGGGATAACGTCCCCGGCCCGCTGAACCAGGACTGTGTCGCCCCTGCGAATATCCTTTTTGGCGATCTCGTCTTCATTGTGGAGTGTGGCCCGGCTGACCACAACTCCTCCCACGGATACAGGCGCAAGATTGGCGACTGGTGTGAGTACCCCTGTGCGCCCGACCTGGACTTCAATTGAAACCACAGAGGTGCTCTCCTGAGTGGGAGCGAATTTATAGGCGATGGCCCAGCGGGGACTCCGGGATTTCTTGCCAAGCCTTCTTTGCAGTCCAAGGTCGTCCACCTTGATTACTACGCCGTCTATCTCGTATGGAAGCTCATTGCGTTCTGACTCGATTTCGCGATAATATTCAACTGCGCTCTCGATCCCCCTGCAGATCCGTGCCAACGGATTGATCCTCAACCCCAACCTCTTTAATATCCGGAGGGCTTCCCAATGGGTATTGAAATCGGCCCCTTCAACCACGCCGACTCCATAGCAAAACATCTCCAACGGCCGCCGGGCGGTTATCCTCGGATCCAGTTGTCTGAGAGAACCTGCTGCCGCATTTCTCGGGTTGGCAAAAGGAGCTTCCTCCCGTTCAAGCCGCTGCTTGTTCAAGGATCTGAATCCCGAAAGTCCGATGAATACCTCGCCCCGGACCTCCATCCTTCCCGGAATCGGAAAAGATGGGTCGCTCAAGAGCACAAGAGGGACAGTCCGAATCGTCCTCACGTTGGCGGTAATATCCTCACCCGTAAAACCATCTCCCCTGGTGGAAGCTCTGGCAAGCAGGCCTTTTTCATATATCAATTCCACTGCTGTCCCATCCATCTTTGGTTCCGCTGTGTAGGTAATCGTTGCATCCGTTCCCAACAGCTTCTTGACCCGGTGATCAAAGGCCCTGATCTCGTCTTTGTCAAATCCGTTCTCTAAGCTGAGCATCGGGATGGTATGCTCAATAGTCGTAAATTTTTCAAGGGGCCGGGCCCCGACCCGTTGCGTGGGAGAATCAGGCGTAATAAGCTCCGGGAATCTTTCTTCCAGGTCCACGAGCTCCCGCATCATCCGGTCGTATTCGGCATCCGATATCTCGGGATCATCTAAGAGATAATAGAGATAGTTGTGCCTGTTCAGTTCTTTTCGTATATAAGCTGCTCGTTCTCTGGCTGCTTCTTCCATCATGTATTCCGCCACTCCATCACTTCACAACTCAACCGCTCTGACAATCGCTTACTGCACCGGCTCTCCGTGCTCTTGCGCCAACAGTATGTGAGCATTGCCTGCGCCAAAAATCCGAGTATCCATAAGAGCGGCATCGTCTTCACCGTATTAGCCGAAGATCATCCAGATCTTCGGACATCGCATAAATCACGTCTGAAACCATACGCCGCGCCTGCTTAAACTCAGGCAGGGAAAATCCTCTGCGCCACTTGCCGTTGTTCAGTCTGTCTGAGACAACAAGCAGTCCCCCCACCTTTACATTGCGAAATCGTCCTACGGCAAAGAGGGCTGACAGTTCCATTTCCACAGCAAGGGCGCCCATCTTGCGAAAATGAAGCACCTTTTCCTCTGTCTCCCGATAGGGTGCATCCGTAGTCCATACACCCCCCTGACGAAAAGAGGCATTGTGCGATGCAAGGGCGGTCCTGGCGGCCCTTGCTATTGTTTCCGACGGCTCAAAGACCTCCCCACTGACCGGATAGAGCTTTGATGTTCCTTCTTCACTAACCGCCCTGTCTACAAGAACAATTTCGCCCAAATTCAGATCCGGGGAAATTGAGCCGCACCACCCGAAAAAAACAATACTCTGCGCCCCGAGCGCAATAAGTCTTTCCAGGATTAAGACCGCACAGGGAGATCCGATCACGGGGCCTACGATTGCAACGCCCTTCCCTTCTTTCCGTTGATCGCAATAAAGCCTGCTGTTCATCAATCGTAACACGCTTTTTTGCGAAAGAGAAAACCGGCGGCGCAGCATGTTCAGATCGATCTCCGAGCTAACCATTACTGCGACCGGCCCTATCTCAGGATCATTTTTTCCTTTTTGCGGACGGACTATTTCTGCCAACACACCTTCCCTGAAACGATCACAGACATGCTGTCTGCTTCTTTTTGACAGACAGGATTCACGGAATTCCAGTTCATCCTGACAACCCTGCTCATCGCGTCTGAAACAAGAAAATCCGTAGCTTCTCAGTTCACAATGCCCGGAGTTATGAGAGCCTGCGAAAACCTCTATTACTTTTCTTCTATATTGAGATTAATTACCAATCCATGTATAGATAGATATTTTTTCAATTCGTCAAGTTCAATAGTTTTATTATTATTCTTATCCAACACTTGAAATAACTGTGTGGTTATATATGAACTTACTTCCTTGGACATTTTTTCATCTGTTGTTTTGTCTCCAATGATTTTCACTAATTCCGCGATTTCGTTTTTGTCTAAATCATTACTATTATCTTTATCCAATGTTCTAAATAAATATTCAATTTGATCTATTGAAATTCGTGATGAAGTTAAAGTTGTTTTTAGCAATTTATCAATAAAAGTCGATTTAATAAAACTTTGTTCCACAAAAGGAACACAGAAAAACAACAAGGATGTCCAGAATAAGGCATATTTTAGTTCATAGGAATTATTTAGAACCAGTGCCGAACTAACTAAAGATGCCCATAAGTAAAAATTTGGACTTACTAAAAGCACATAACCATCAATTTTTTCAGGTGATTGTTTCTTGGCGAAGGCAATGTAAGTTAAAAAAACTGTGATTAATCTCATTAAAACAAAGACTCCAATTGCGATTCCCAGTTGTCTTAGACAAGCAATTGATCCTTCTATTGTCGCGGAAAAAAAAATGTCTTGGAAAATAGTTTCCGGTGTAAATTGATAACCGGTTAATAACGCCATAAAAATAACAGACCAAATGCCGATAAATTTCCATTCTTTACTATAACGTTTGGAGTCAACAGGTGAGTTTTTTCGCCAAATTTGTGCAACGATAGCGGGAATACCTAATCCAAAGATAAGTATTACGTAAAAAAAATGAAGGCTTTTTACATCAATTCCCAGGTTGATAAATCCCAAAACACCTATTAACATAAAAGGTAGTATAATTGAAAGATTACGGGAGAGTAAAGCGGATGGGTACAAGTTGCCACCCCATAACATTGAAGGTATTGACGATGTTAACGCTGGTGGTATCATCCACCAAAGAATCCATATAACTATTAGTAATGAGTTAACATTTTGCTGAAAGAAAAAGATAAGTCCAATTCCGATAAGCCATCTTAATATAAAACCATAGTAAACGACACGTTTGACTGTGCCGGATACTTTTTTTGCGCTTGTCCCAAAATCAATATCCAAATAAGTGTAGAAAGTAGCCAATCCTAAAAAAAATAAGATAAAGCTGATAAATACTGTAGAATTAATCCCATGTTCTATCCCTGTCACTCCTCTTAGTACCATTCCTATGAAAAAAGCTATTGTATTTAGCAGGATACCCCAGATACCTGATAAATCATTAATTTTTTTGCGAAACGCGGCGGTGCCACTAGATTCTTTTACCTGAAAACTCTTTATTTCATCTTCGTTTAATGCTTTTCCATTCGGTAAATTTAAGGGATGATAGTCTGAAGGAGGTCGGTTAGTTAAATATAGGGACAAAGGCTCAAGAACATATTGATGACATACAACCAGAACATTTTCACCTCGCTCCAGATGTGGCACAATACACTCTTGATAAAATTCGGAAACACGAGAATAGATCGCAGTTATATTCTCGCCTCCTGGAGGCGCTTCCGAATGTGAGTATAAGAAACTTTCAAATCCCTTGTATCCTAAAGATAATTGTAGTAAACTTCTATTTTTTTTGGCAAATATTCCAAAGGAACGTTCTCCTAATCGATAATCCAGTTTAATCGGAGTGTTCTCATTTTTTAACGCTCCTCCAACTTTTAACGCAATTTCACAGGTTCTTTGCGCCCTTTTCAAATGTGATACATAGACAGCGTCGAACTTTATTCCTTTCTTTTTTATATCCAACCCCGCTCGATTTGCTTGTAATTCTCCAAAAGCGGTCAGTCCAACATCCAGTACGCCTGCGAAAATATTTCTTTCATTACTAGTACTTTCACCATGGCGAATAAAATAAACCTTTCCTCGTTGATTATTTTTTTGAATCATCTACCTTTCCATCTTAATTAGCGCCTGAACGGAAACTGTTTAACCCATTGTTTTAATAACATTGTATTGTTATTTTTCGAAACGAAGATTTTGACTTTTTTGTGAAAAATCGACAAGTTTCCATGAAGTCCTATCCAAACAACTCGATTTTTTAAAATCTTGATTCTGAAAATGTGTAACTTTTCAAAAACTCAGAGTAAGATGTCCGGATTCCGGCTTTCGCCGGAATGACTGGCAGTTACATCCAACCGTCATTCCGGCGAAAGCCGGAATCCAGTGAATAGTCGCAAATGTAATCTACCCCGACTTATTGAGAAGTTACGAAAATGTCTGATAACCATTTATTTTATCACGTTTTATAGGGTTTCGGTTCAGGCACTATTACTCCGTCCCGGAAGTTCTGCTTACATTATTGGCAATTTAAAATCCGCAAATACGACATCATTGGGCAAGGGAGCAGCGCTTTTGACAGATCAACCGCCCTTTGAAAAACGAGAACCTGCAATTGGTTCTCAAGGAGTCATATTATATATAATATCTTTTCCTGTTATTCTCAAGGACTCATCGCGGATTAGCGTGAAAATTTTCCGGTTCATTATGGATTAGGCGGAATTACAACTGACATTTCCGTCAAATCACTGTAAATCCAAATTGTTATAACCATACTGAGTCGCAGGTAAATAAAGCGCTGATTTTCGAATAATGGGAAAATCACGTTAATCCACGATGAGCCTAATATTCTCTGTCGCTTTTTTGTTGACAATTAATAGGTATATTATTAATAGTAAATAATTACCCATAAGATTTCGACCTATGGTCCGGGGCTGCTTAGGCAGCCCTTGCTTTTTTTAAGTTATGAAAACATCTGGTTATACCTCGAAAGGCCATAACTTGCGATTCTTCGCTGGCACTAAGTGTTGCTCAGGCTTGAAATAGCTCGCTATTCCGCGCCTTGCTCTTGATGCTTATTGCTCACCGAGAAAATCGCAATTTATAATCTTCCGAGGTATATCTTGATGGTTTTAATCTGTATTTTCGAGCAGTAAAGGGCGCCCCATACAAATGGCTTGACCTGAAACAGCTTGTATCTCTTCCACTTCAACCCCATCATCAAACCGTAGCAATCAAATACTTCACTTCTGAGCGAATCCTTACAATCCGCACAGAGCGAGATCCGCTAAACATGAGGGAGAGACGAGAATGGCTGACAAGAAAGCTGACCTGGCCGGGCCTGGCATCGGCGACTATCACGAACTGGAAAAAATCCTGCCAAAGGACTACGAGTCTCTGTTAACCCCAAAGGAGACGCAACAGGCCATCTTTGCAGCAAAAAACTACATTGAAGAAAACCTTTGCAGGGAACTGAATCTGGCAATGGTTACAGTTCCTCTGATCGTAGATGCTGAAGGAGGTGTGAACGACTACCTTGACCGTGACGGCTCACGTACCCCAGTCGGGTTTCACATTTCAAATGATTATGATAAGAATCCGGTCAATGCCGAGGTGGTTCAGGCCGCAACCAAGTGGAAGCGTATGGCTCTGAAGCAGTTCGGGATGGATGTCGGGGAGGGACTCATCACTGACATGCGGGCTGTGCGCAAGGACTATTTCCTCGATCACGATCACAGCGCATACGTGGATCAGTGGGACTGGGAGCTGGCAGTAACGGAAGAGCAGCGCAATCTGGAGCTTCTGACGGAAGTGGTTGAGAAAATCTGGAAAGTCCTCAAGGGGGCTGAAATACATGTGCAGGCAATTTTTCCGCAACTGAAGACAGATAAATATCCCGACCTGCCCGATAGACTCACGTTTATACATGCGGAAGATATCCTTGAGAAGTACCCCCACCTGCCGCGTAAGCAACGCGAAACAGAGATCCTGAAAGAATACCCCGCGGTTTTCATATATGGGATCGGCTGGACGCTTGCTGACGGCTACCCTCACGAGCTCAGGGCCGCGGACTACGACGACTGGGTGACGGAGACTATTTCTAAGGACGGCAAACCCATGCATGGCCTCAATGGCGATATTCTCGTGCGGAACCCGGTGACAGACCGCCGCCATGAGCTGACATCCATGGGTATCCGTGTTAATGCGGACACACTGAAGAAGCAGTTGGAAATAACCGGCCAGCTCGATTTTCTCGAATTCCCCTATCACCAGGCGATCATGAACAACAATATCCCGCTTAGCATTGGTGGTGGCATAGGGCAATCCCGCACCAACATGCTTTTACTCAAAAAGGCGCACCTCGGAGAAGTAAGTGTCACGGTCTGGCCAAAGGTGCTCAAGGAGATGTGCAAGAAAAAGAACATCCATCTGCTATTTTGAAGATGCCGAATTAAGGGATCAGCTATGAACGAAGCAGGTTTGATCGAAAAGCTGCTCAAGATTGAGGCCCTGTTTGCCGGGGCTGCTACAGAGGGGGAACGGACTTCGGCAGATCGAGCCCGGCAACGCATATTGGAACGGCTCCGGGAAATGATTCCCGAAAATCCGCCGATTGAGTACAAATTCACATTTCGTGACATGTGGTCCCGCAAGGTTTTTGTGACGTTATTGCGGCGGTACGGTTTAAGGCCATACCGCTATAACCGTCAGCGATACACGACTGTAATGGCGCAAGTGCCGAAGCGCTTCGTAGATGAAACGCTCTGGCCGGAATTTCAAAAGATCAATGAGGAACTGAGTTCGTATCTGCAGAAAGTTACAGACAGGGTTGTCGAGAGTGTACTCCATGAGGACAGCTCGGATGCAGTCGTTGTTGATAAGCCCCTTCAAGTTGAAAACCACGAGAGCCTTGATTTGGGGTAATCGGTGGCTTCGGATTTTTACTATTCCTTGGAGCCTCTTGCAGAAACAACGCCGGTCAGCAGAGCGCTACCACATGTGGTTTTATCTGTTTTTAGGCTCCTTGTTGAAGTTTTTTTTGAACCTGTCGATACGCTTTAATAGATTACAGATCAAATCTGGAATTCCTCATTTTTTTTGTCAGTTTGTAACTGACAATTGAACCCTGATAAAGGCAAACCGCTCGAAAGGGTGGGACGCAAAGCCACTGGCCTAAGTTTCGATTACTCGAAATACGGTCGCAGGGCTGCCGGGCGAATACAGCACTTCCGATTAGCTGTGTCTCCCATGGCAAGACTCTCAAACCAAAGGAGATGCTGCAATGTTATTTTTCGGAAGATGTCATCAGTCGTTCAGTTTTCGTCTCTCACCCTCACGTATATTCTTCTATCTTTTGCCTTTACTCATAGTTCCTCTCATCGCCTCCAATGCCTTTTCAGCCGATGTAAGCCTCGCGTGGAACACGAATGTCGAGCTGGACCTTGCCGGCTATAAGATATACTATGGCCCTTCGAGCAAGGGCTATACTTGCACTGTTGATGTGGGCAACCACACCACCTGCACCATCTCAGGCCTCGAAGAGGGTAATACCTATTATTTCGTGGTAACCGCCTACGATCTTGTCGGCAACGAATCTGATTACTCTGATGAAGTCTTTGAATATGTAGCAAAAACAGATACGGACGGGGACGGAATATCCGACCATGCTGAGACGGATATATACGGCACTGATCCAAATATGTCCGATACTGATCTGGATGGTATCAGTGATGGTGATGAGATAGATTTTTGGGGAAATAGTTGGAACGCAGACAGTGACGGAGACGGAATAGTGAATCTTCTTGATTGGGATTCGGATAACGATGGCTTCTCGGATGGGGGGGAGAAAGACGAGAACTCTGATCCGTCCGATCCCGGTTCGATTCCCTCTCTTCTTCCTATCGAGATCGGCGAGGTGAATCCGGATCACACATGGACGAAGGTTGAGCTGCAAAAATCTTTTGTTCAGCCCATAGTGATTGTAAAACCACTAAGCCTTAACGACGATGATCCGGCCGTGGTGAGAATTCGTAATGTGGATAGCAACGGCTTTGAGGTTCGCATTCAGGAATGGGACTATCTGGATGGAATACATGGCGAGGAGACTGTGAGCTATATCGTCATGGAACAGGGCAGCTACACGCTGGAAGACGGCACCCTTGTGGAAGCCGGCAGCTTTGAGACAGACAATACAAGTTCTTCAGAAGTGGTTTCACTCAACAAAGCCTTTACTACGGAACCCGTGGTGATCGCTGCTGTCACGAGTTTTAACGAAGAAGATGCCGTAACCGGCAGGATAAGAGGAATCACCACGAATGGCTTTGAGTATCGGATGCAGGAGCAGGAACTCAATGCTCAGGTGCATGCGACAGAGACCATCTCTTATATTGCATGGGAACCCTCATCCGGCGACGTTGACGGACTTACCTTTGAGGTCAAGAAGACTGCGGATGTGGTGAACCACAATCCTGATACCATTCTTTTTGACCAAGACTTTATGAACATTCCCGTGTTTTTTGCAGATATGCAGACAACAGACGGCAGAGATACCGCCAACCTACGCTGGCAAGACAAGGACTTCTACGGAGTCAACGTGAATATCTCAGAAGAACAATCCAAGAACAGAGAGATAAAACACACTACAGAGGTGCTCGGATATATGGTATTTGATTTCACAGGCTAATAAGAAGTCTTCCGCACAAGAAACCGGCAGGAGAGTGAAAGAGACTCACTTTCCTGCTTTTGCATTTCCATCTACCCACTTGAAACAGCAAGGAACGGCGCGGCGAGGTCAGGGTGAAAGGACGCTATGAGCTTGCGAGATAT
>JAUVFC010000025.1 GCA_030594505.1 Desulfobacterales bacterium | reverse complement strand
GCTAAATCGTAAAAACTCGGACTAACGTCCTCAAACAGTTTACGATTTTGACGCTTCGCTTCGTTAAGAAGCTTTACAAAAAGATGACCAAGATGGGCTCATCAGAGACTTTTTACGAAATCATCAAAGGCGAGTAAGTAGAAAATGTATTGTGAGTACTGGAAATTAAAAGAGCCGCCATTTGAAAACATTCCAAATACCAGGTTTGTTTTTTATTCGCCTAATCATGACGAATCCTTGATGCGGCTTTTTTATACGGTAAAAAGCAAGAAAGGGGCATGCATGCTGACCGGTGAAGTGGGATGCGGCAAGACCACGATCAGCAAAGTATTTCAAGAAGGACTGAAAAGCGGAGATTTTGAGATCGGACTGATTACGAATCCGGGTCTGAACAGCATAGAGCTGCTACAAGAGATTCTATACCAACTCGGTTCGGACTCGCATCATACCACGAAGCTTGAATTAATACATGCTTTGAATAATAAGGTGCTGGAGAACCTTAAAGCCGGCAAGGAAACTGTTGTGATTATTGATGAGGCACACCTCATAAAGGAAGAAGAGACATTTGAAGAATTGCGGCTATTGTTAAATCTTCAAGATAATAACAGCTTTCTGATCACGCTTATCCTTATTGGACAACCTGAATTGAAAGAATTGATCGGAAAAATTCCTCAGTTTGAACAACGCATTCCAATTAGATATCATCTACATCCCCTTAATTTTATAGATACATTTAAGTATGTGCAATTTCGATTAAAAAAAGCGGGCATTAATAGAAATATTTTTACAGGAGAGGCGGTTAAAAAGATATACGAATATTCCGGTGGTATCCCGCGAAAAATTAATAACATTTGTGATATGAGTTTGTTGGCCGGTTTTATTGAGCAATCCCGAACAATTGACCATGCGATTATCAAGAAAGTGATAGAGGACGAAGGCTGAGAATATGGTCCGTTTGGCTGATGTACTAAGAAAATCTAATAAGAAGAACGGCAAAAAGAGCGATCACGTTTGTGTCGGGGAGGCAAAATCGCTGAAAAGCCTTACTGTCTCCCATGAAGCGCTTTATGAAGGACTTATCAATTATATGAAGGAAGTCGGTGATAACGTAAGAAAGGGAGAACGATTCGATATCCAAAAGGGGTCTAATCTCATTAATGTTATTGTATGTAATCCAAAAAGTATATTGGATGACTTGCACCGACTCACCCTCCTTTCTGACGGAAGCAAAACAAATTCTTTAGCCACTCATGCCGCAAACTTGTCGATAAATGCGATAATAATGGGAGATGGCTTAGGATATCCAAGAGCAAGACAAATAGGATTGGGGACGGCCGCGCTCTTTCATGACCTCGGGATGTACAGGGTGCCGGACAGCATCAGAAATAAAAAAGGGAGATTGACCCCTTCAGAGATGAAAGTCATAAGGAAGCATCCCTGGGCTACCTGCGATGAGCTGTTAAAGTATGGCGAGGAGTATCACTGGCTTGCAGAAGTTGTCTGCCAGGAACACGAAAGGAGGGATGGGAGTGGATATCCGAAAGGTTTAAAGGATGATCAGATTCATGAATACGCCAGTATCATAGGAATCCTGGATACCTATGATTCCATGATTCACAACCGATCGCAGAAAGGAAGACTGTTGCCGCCCGTTGCCATGAAAGCGATTATCGGAAGCTGCAAGGGACTTTTCCCTGTTCATATTATAAGAAACTTGTTGAGCCAATTATCGATCTACCCTGTGAAAAGTTATGTCAAGTTGAACAACGATTCCATAGGAATGGTTGTCAAAACCAATTCATTGTGGCCTTTGAAGCCAACAATCAGTCTTATTTATGACGCACAGGGTAAAATGGTAAGAGACGGCAGGACGGTAGACCTGGCTGAAAACCCTCTCCTGTATATAAAAGATGTCATTTCGGAGGAAGATATCCCCAAAAACCGTTAACTTTAATGGGTTGTATGAATTTCGAAACCTATGATTATGAGGTAATAACATGGACCTGGAAAAAATTTACAAAAAGAGCGATTCCGTTGTTTCCAGAAAGATCGCCGATGAAGTGATTTTGGTCCCAATCAGGCAGGATGTTGGAGACCTGGAAAAAATTTACACCCTGAACGAGGTGGCAAGTCGTATTTGGGAACTGGTGGACGGCAGGGCCACGCTAAAAGAGATAAGAGATGTTATTGTTAATGAGTATGAAGCGCCTCCCATTGAAGTCGAGAAAGATATCATGGGGTGTTTGCGCGAACTGAAATCAGTAAAAGCGGTGACAGAAGGTTAGGCTATGGCATACTCCCTTATACCGGAAATATCTTACCGGAAATTTAGTGAGCGATTTCACGAAAAAGCCGTGGCGGAAAGGATTCCGATTAATGGAACCCTTGAGATGACCTATCGGTGTAATTTAAACTGCGTGCATTGTTACTGTAACCTTCCTGTCAATGACACTAATGCACGCTCACATGAGCTGAGCACTCAAGAGATCCTGGATGTTATTGACCAGATCGCGGACAGAGGATGTCTGTGGCTTCTGGTTACAGGGGGAGAGTGCCTTGTGCGGAAAGATTTTTTCGATATCTGGGTCCATGCTAAAAAAAAGGGATTATTACTTACCCTTTTTACAAATGGCACTCTCATAACCCCTGAGGTTGCTGATTTACTCATGGAATGGCCCCCGTTTTCCGTTGAAATTACTCTTTACGGAGTAACGAGCAATACATACGAATCAGTTACCAGGGCGCCGGGGTCATACGCCGGATGCCGGAGAGGAATAGAGTTGTTATTAGAAAACAATATTCCGCTGAAACTCAAGACAATGGCGCTCACCCTTAACCGGCACGAACTCGGAGATATGAAAAGATACGCTCAAGAGCTCGGGGTCGAATTCAGATTTGATGCCATGGTAAATTCCAGACTGGATGGCGGCAAAGACCCATGCCGTTTCAGGCTTGATCCAAACGAGGTGGTGCGGCTCGATATGGAAGATGAAAAGCGTCTGAAAGTATGGAAGGAGTTTTGCCGAAAGTTTTTGGGATCTGGCAAAACAGAAGACCTGTTTGTCTGCGGTGCAGGCGTGACCACTTTCAATATCGACCCCTTTGGGAGGTTGCAGGTGTGCGGTATGGTGACGGAGCCGTATTGGGATTTAAGGAAGGGTTCATTCTCGGAAGGGTGGGAACAACTGTTTCCGAAGGTTCGACAGCAGAAGCCGACGGATGCATACATATGCGGCGATTGTGAGATCTATTCCTTATGCGGTCAATGCCCGGGATGGGCTATGACGGAAAACAATAATACAGCGTCGCCTGTGGAGTATCTTTGCCGGATAACCCAGGAACGGGCAAAGGCCTTGGAAATAGTGTCTGAATGAAAACTATCAAAAATGTCATTTCGAGCGTAGCGAGAAATCTTTTATCTCATGAAAAATGCTTAAACTTTAAGATTTCTCCCTTCGGTCGAAATGACAAAAAAAGGGGTTTTCGTTCAGGCACGAAACAGGAGGAATTACATTGCCATGAACTTAAAAGGGAAAAAAGAGTATAAGAAACCGGAAATCCGAAGTGTACGCCTGGCTCCGGAAGAGGCGGTATTGGCGGCCTGCAAGGAATTGGGGGTAGCGAGAGTCCCGGGGGCCAAGTGTGACCTTCAAGGGGTCTGCATCAATAAGATACAGGGATCGTGATATAAAAGGGGTGTCGGAATTGGTACTGAATATTGGCGGATTTATCATGTCCGTAACATTTCCTCCGGATTATGGTGAAGTTGGTCTCCCCCCGTCGTATACGTATTTTGTGTCTGAGAATGAGCCGGAGGTATTTTTACAGGTCCATTCCGGGCGTCTACCTTTTGATGGACACGGCAGGGAAAAGATTTTCAACTCCGGACCCAACTGGAGTCTTTATCGGAGCAGGGGGAAATATATTGTCAGGACGATGTTTCAGGAGGTGGTGTTTGATCCTGATTTTCGTTCTGCAGAGCTTTATATGTCAGGCGGACAGGACGATTCCTTAAGGCCCATGTTTTTTGGTTATCCATTGTATGAAATCTTAATGATCAACCTTTTGTGCCGAGACCGGGGAATCCTCCTTCATGCCTGTGGTATCGTCGACAGGGGAGAGGGGGTTCTTTTTTGTGGAATGTCGGGAGGAGGTAAAAGCACGTTGGCCAATATATGGAAGGATGAAAAAGGAGTCACTGTCCTGAGCGACGATAGAATTATCGTTCGCAGAATCGGCGGGCGTTTGACGGCCTTTGGCACTCCATGGCATGGTGAGGCGGGCCATTGTTCACACGAAAGAGTGAGGTTGCGCAAGATATTTTTTATTGAGCACGCGGAAAAGAATTGGGTGAAAAAAATATCACGGACCGAAGCAGTGTCGAATTTGTTGACACGATCTTTTCCTCCGCTGTGGGATAGGGAAGGTATGGCACGTACATTGGAATTCGTTGATACATTGTCCCAACAGATTCCGTGCTATGCTTTGGGAGTTGTGCCTGATGATCGGGTTGTCGATTTTGTACGAAATGTATGAGTGGAGTAGATGCATTACACACCCCGTCCGCTTCGCGTCCACCCCTCTAATAAGAGGGGAGTTAGGGGTGTGTTTCTCAAGTGGGTATGGGCACATTTTTGACGATAAGCAGAGAACTTTTCGAACAGGGCAAATCAGTTCGTTTCGAGGCCCGCGGCTGGAGTATGCGCCCTTTGATCCGAAACGGAGATTTTATTACCGCAAGTCCGGTAGATAGCACTTCCATTAAAGTTGGGGATATTGTCTTTTACATCGCGGGTAATAACAGAGTGCTTGTTCACCGCATTATTGGCCTGCGCCGAAATAACGGTGAAATGATCGTGTTGATCAAAGGTGACGCCTGTTTTGGCCTGCTCGATAAAGTCGATTCCAGGAATGTATTAGGGAAGGTTGTTGCCATTGAAAGAAATGGACGAAAAAAGACACTCGATACCGCATGGCAAAGGTTGTTGAGTCTGATTTTTGTGGCAGTGTCACCTTTAACGTTATGGGGGGCGCTGATTTTGATCAGGGGGAAGAGAATACTATTGCGTGGAAGGTGATAAAAAGTGACATGGGCCGTTGAAGATCGCCTAATACTCTATTGTTGTAAGAAAAAGATTCAGGATGAGGCGCTAAACGACATAGACGGTATATTGGGAGATATCGATTGGGATATTTTTCTGGAAAAAGCTAAAAGAGAAGGTGTCTCGTCTTTTATTTTTCCGCGACTTCCTGAAATAGTCGGCGACAGGAGCACGGTTCCTCTCAGTGTAACCGAAGAGCTAAAAAAGGATTACTATGCGACCGCCGCCCGGAATTCCGTTATTTTTGAAGAACTAAGGAGAGTTCTTGAGGCGTTTAATAACGTCGGGCTTGAGACGGTTGTCCTCAAAGGCGCGGCCTTGGCTGAGACGGTGTATAAGAATCTGGCCCTGCGATCGATGTCGGATGTCGATCTGCTGATAAAAAAAGAAGACCTTTGTTCCGTAGATCGCATCTTTAAAAGGCTGGGCTATTATTCGCCGGATGCAAAAGGAATTGATTTCTGCGTTGTTCCCACGGATTATCTGACCACATTAGCCTATATTTCTTCTTCAAAGAATTCTCCGCGCTTTCATATTCATTGGCATTTAGTTAATTCCACCATTCCCAACGATTCATTGATAAGAAATATCCCCATGGCCGGCATATGGCACGATGCTGAAAAGGCGCGGATTGCCGGCGTGGAAGCGTTGGTGATGGCGCCGCATCATCTTTTTATCCATCTTGCCGAGCATTCTCTCAGAGTCACCCATTCGCTGAGCAAACTCAGTTTTCTTTGCGATATCAATGAGGCGGTCGAGTCATATTGTGAAACAATAGACTGGGAGCGATTAATAAGTGAGAGCAAACAATTCAACCTCGACCGGTTGGTCTATTTCCCCCTTTATTTTGCAGCGGAATTTTTAAACACGAAAATTCCGAAAGAGGTTTTATTAAGGCTGAGACCGGACAGATTCGGCTTGAATGAAAAATTTTTCATCAAGTTGGTATCAAACAACCATCGATTTTCCGGATTAAGCTATCTCTTGCACCTTTCGATTAATAAAGGAGTGGCTGATAAGGTAAGATTTGTTCTGAGAACTTTTTTCCCGCCCCGTCACGTGATCGCCCAGCGGTGCGGGATTTCACAAAAAAAAGTCGGATATATCTTTTACCTGCGTAGAATAAATGAAGTATTCATGGTTTTTGCCAGGGGGATCACAAAAATTTTCAGGACAGTGCCGTAAATTTATTCAAGAGAGACGTAAATAGTGTCCATCAGAAATGGTAGATTTTGTTCCAAGACAAGGCCGCACAAAGGTTTCTACCGGAGGCGCAGCGGCGCTACGTCGAGGATAGAACCCTGCGGAGAACGCAGTATTGGGGCAAAATATGCCATTTCTGGTGGACACTAAAGAGGTTTGCCATGTCTTATATCGTAGAAGCGAATGGGCTCACAAAATATTTTTTCCCGCGAATCACACTGGGAAAGACGCTGAGATATATGTTTGGGAGAAAAGATTCCATTGCAGTCCTGGAGGATGTGACTTTTGCAATGAAAAAAGGCGAAATATTCGGGCTTATCGGGCCTAACGGTGCGGGGAAAACCACTCTCTTGAAGATCCTCGCCACATTGATTCTTCCAAGCAAGGGGTCTGTCCGCGTAAGCGGGCATGAAGCCGTTGCCGAGTCTGTTGCGGTACGGCAATGTATCGGTCTGGTAAGCGGCGAGGAACGAAGTTTTTACTGGCGCATCAGCGGACGGGAAAACTTGATGTTCTTTGCCGCATTTTACAATATTTCAACGAAATTAGCTCAAAAGAGGATAGAAGAATTGATTAAACTCCTTGAGATATCAGCGCCGGACAGAATGGTCGGCGAATATTCGTCCGGAATGAAGCAGCGGTTGGCACTCGCAAGGGGTTTGCTCCATGATCCTCCCGTGCTCCTCATGGACGAGCCCACAAAGAGTCTGGATCCCGGAAACGCTGAAAAAATCCGAAACATTGTAAAAGACCGTCTTTGCCTTAAAGAAAAGAAAACAATTATATGGGCCACTCACAATTTGCAGGAAGCGGAAACAGTTTGTGACCGGATTGGACTGATCAATCACGGACGGCTCATTGCCGTAGGGGCTATGGAAGAGTTGAGGATGAAGGCCGGCTTGGGCAAAACGGCATCTCTTGAGGAGATATATGGGGTAATAGGCACAACGCATGGTTTTTTATAAGATATTTGCTTTTATAAAAAAGTCGTTCTTCGTCCAGTGGAGTTATCGTCTGGCAGTTTTTTTAGGTATCTTTGGCACTCTTGGCACACTATTAATATTTTATTTTATCGACAGGCTTTTTGGGTTTCAGATTGTTCCTCACCTTGCCCCGTACGGGGTTAATTATTTTTCTTACGCACTGATCGGGATTGCCTTTTCCGGTTTTATCGGGACTTCACTTGGTAAGGTTGCCGGGCAGATCAACCAGGAACAGGCGGTCGGGACATTGGAGGCGTTGTTGGCAACCCCCACCCGGATCGAGACCCTGATTGCGGCGATGATTACATGGGATTTGGTATATGCATTTGTCGAATTTGCGCTTTATATCATTATGGGTATATTTTTATTTCGCATCGATTTTTCTAACGTCAATATCCTGTCCACTTTGGTCATTACGCTGCTGAGTATCGTGTCGTTTAATTCGTTGAGCATTATTTCAGCAGGATTTATCCTTGTATTCAAGAGAGGCGATCCGGTTTCCTGGTTAATAAGTATCGGGTTTGAACTCTTGGGAGGCGTATATTTCCCTGTAACCGTTCTTCCTGAATGGCTTCAATCTATTTCCCATCTGTTTCCTATAACCTATTCAATCAGATCCGTGGAATTGGCGATTTATCAGGGGGCAACTGTAAAGGAACTTTCTTCTGATATCTTCGCCCTTCTCTTATTTTCCCTCTTCCTTCTTCCCGTGGGTATCCTGGTCCTCAAATATGCATTGAATCAGGCGAAAAAAGACGGAAGCCTGATACAGTATTAAGCCGGGCATGGTCCGGTTTTACCCTGAAAAAAATCGTCTCTTGGGGCAGACTGATGACTTTTTACAAAGTCATCAAATTTGTCTAATTTGTTAAAGAAATACATCCGATGGATAATTTAAGCGAGACCTTTGCACAACGTGACATTTTTTCGTCAGGCAAGAAAGGCTCATATGGCAGTTATGCAAAGGTCTCGTATGGTGCGGAAATAAATCAGGAGATCCTGCGGTGAAATTTAACAATGAATTGATAAAATTTGCGGGTCTTATCTTTCTTAGCCTGTATTGGTCGGGATGCGCAAACAGTCCACACATTATTCCGGTAACTGAATATAAAGAACAGTTGCGTGAAATCCCCTCACGAAGCAAGGAGATGCTTGAGGAGATTTCCGGGATGAGTCACGTGATGAAAAATCATGTATTTACCGAGGAACAGGGGGTGCCGGAGTATATTATCGGGCCGGGCGATGTTCTGGAGGTGACTTGTTGGGAAGGGACGAAGCCGGTCAAATACCAAACATCAGTCCGGCCGGACGGATGTATCTCTTATTCTTTTCTGGATGATATCAAGGTCAGCGGGTTTACAGCCCGGCAGGTTGATCAAGCGCTGACGGAACGGTTAACCAGGTACATTAGAAATGTTCGTATCGATCTGTTGATTTTAAAACACGAAAGCAAGAGCGCTCTTCTCTTTGGAGAAATTAACATATTGCAATTGCAGGCAGGGAAATCAGGTCCCGGCAATTATACCCTGCGCGAAAAGACTACGATATTAGATCTTATTGTTGAGGCGGGTGGCGCCACCAAGGACGCTGATCTGAAGAATGTGGAGCTGGTACGCGGGGGAAAGCGGTATTCTTTGAATCTTTATGATGCAATGTTCAAAGGGGATATGACCCAAAATGTGATAATAGATGACGGAGATATAGTTACCGTCCCGGAACTTCCTTACCTGGGAGAACGCGTATATGTGTTCGGTGAGGTGAATAATGAGGGCATATATGCTCATAAAGATGCCTATGATTTACTTGCCGCCATAGCTAAGGCCGGGGGGTGCACAAGGACGGCGATTGAAGATGATGTCAAGATAATAAGGGGATACGGGAAGGGAAAACCGATAGTATTATCGGCAAGTCTCGACGATATCCTGGAAAAAGGGGATATTTCGCAGAATATTCATCTTATAGACGGAGATGTCGTCTATGTTCCGAGAACCGTGATCGGAGATATCAATGAATTTATCCTTAATACCACTCCGCTTCTCGATTACCTGTTATATCCGGGAAGGTACCGAGATGCTTACTCGGATCCGGACCGGATGCGATATTTTATGAAGGAGTGAAGTTGGATATATGGAATATGATCTGAACCTGAGAGAGTACTGGAGAATCATTCGCAAGAGGAAATTTATCGTTCTTTTTGCCGCCGTTATGATGGGGCTGTTCAGTTTTGGAATAGCTTACATGAAAAAGCCCGTTCCTCTCTATGAAACAACCTCTACGGTGAAGATAGAAAAGAGTAGTACGACCACAGGCATATATCTTGAGGCATTATCGTGG
Source organism: Desulfobacterales bacterium (assembly GCA_030594505.1). Taxonomy (GTDB): domain Bacteria; phylum Desulfobacterota; class Desulfobacteria; order Desulfobacterales. The sequence continues at coordinate 2,678 of JAUVFC010000025.1, read as the reverse complement.
TCCGGAGCGGACTATTTAGAGACACACGCCTCTATTATTACCAGTTATCCCATAATGGAAAAAGTGGCCAGGGAGATAGGCTTAATCGACAAAAATCTCGACACCATTGAGGTTCGATCAAACAGTGAGTTGATAAATACTGTATTGGAATTGAAAGACAAGGCGTCAGCAGAAAGGGAGGGCAACAGCAACCTTATCAATATTACCGCCCGATCTACAGATCCGAAGATCGCTCAAAAAATAGCCAACACAATAGCGCGGGTTTACATGATCGAGCACACCAATGAGGTAAACAAGAGAACGTTTGAATCACGAAAGTTTATCGATGAGCAGCTTGAAAGGGTCGGGGAAAAACTGAGGCAGGCGGAAGAACGCGTAAGAAAATTTAGAGAAAAACATAAACTCGTTTCTCTCAACAGGCAAACATCCGGACTTTTAGGACGGCTTGCCACCGCAGAGGCCGAATATATGAAGGTCATGAAAGCAATTGAAGAGATGACTTTTATGTGTAATAGGCTCAAGTCCGCAAAAAACAAGCCCATCACAACAAAAGAGAGCTTCTATATCAATGAGGCCCCCACTCTCTACAAGAATCTGAATGCAAAGCTGGTTTTACTGTTATTAGAGAAAGACACCCTCTTGTTAACCTATACGGAAGAATATCCCAAAGTAAAGGAAGCCAACACTCAGATCAATGAAATAGCAAAAAATATGCGTGCTCAATTGAAGGAGAGACTCTCAATAGCAAAGAAAAGAGCAAAGGTTATAAGCGCAAAAGTTGACGATTTTCAGCAACAGCTTGAAATGCTCCCGAACAAAGGACTACAACTGGCGCGGCTGGAGCGGGGCGTAAGACTCAACGAAAAGATGTATTCACTTCTTGAATCAAAGCTTCAGGAAGCAAAGATAATGGAAGCGGCCAAGATAGAAGAGGTCCTTATTGTAAAACCGGCGCTGGAGCCACATTCGCCGATTAAAAGCTCGCAGGTTAAACTAAAAGCGTTTGTGGGAGCGGTTATCGGATTTATCATAGGACTTGTTTTTGCCTTTATTTATGAGACACTCGATACATCGATAGGCGCGATAAGGGAAATTGAAGAATTTGTAGGTCTGAGCGTACTCGGTGTTATTCCGGCAGTTGATCTGAAGGAAGTCAGAGAGGTCTTAAAAAAGATATACAAAAAGGAAGAGTTCTCCGATGTTTTTTTAAAGCGGAAATCAAGATTAATAACTCACTTTATTCCGAATTCAACAGCGTCTGAATGTTATCGGGCAATGAGGACCAACGTACAGTTTTCAGGGCTTGATAAGCAATTAAAAACCATCGCGTTTACGAGCGCTGTTGCCAACGAGGGGAAATCGACTACTATTGTCAATGCCGCAATAGCAATGGCACAGGCCCAAAACAGAGTCCTTTTAGTGGAAGCGGATCTCAGAAAACCTGTTATCTCCCGATGGTTTGGTGTTGACCCTGTGCCCGGGTTAACAGAAGTTGTTCTTGGATCGTATGGATGGCGTGATACTATACGCACCATAACAGACATCATGCTCGGAGATATGGATGTGGAGGAAGTTATGCTGACTCCCGGTTTGGATAATCTCCACGTCGTCCCGTGCGGGCACCTTCCTCCGAACCCTGCCGAACTTATCAATTCTGAAAATCTGGTTCATTTTTTTGAAGAAGTAAAAGAAGAGTATGATGTCGTCCTGATCGATCTTCCACCCGTACTTTCCGCAGCAGATACCTCCATTGTCAGTGCCAAGGCAGATGCCGTGGTTATGGTCTATAAGGCCGGGAAAACTGCCAGGGGCGCGTTGCGACGTGCCAAAGACCAATTAGAACATGTGCGTGCGAATATTATGGGGATTGTTCTTAACGAATTAAAGGCGGAGATAAGCTCGGATTACTCCGATATCGATTATCATCGCTATTACGAATACAAAGCGGAAGAAAGCGCGGCGAAAATAAAGCCGATATGGATTTCCCTATCAATATCAACATCAACGTTTTTTGAAAAAATATACCGATGGATGAGAGAGAATAAAAAGATAAAGGGAGGGGGAGGCAAGAGGGCCTTGTGGTGGAAAGTAACAATAGTTTTAATAGGGTTTATAATGCTGGGAATCGGAGCGCTTTGGCGTGAGACTTCCGTAACAAGGCCATTAAGGCAGAGCAATTCAGTAGTGCACAAGAAAATAGTGAGGGAAGAAATAAGGGCGCCGTATCAATCCGACATTCTGTCTGAGACTTACAATGAAAAAGCCAAGCCTGAGTAATTTGATGGCGTAGTCGAGTGGAAGTTCCTTTTATTAAGCGTAGCGTCCCGCTGAAGCGGGGCATCATAATGGGGCAGAGCTTTAGCTCTGCGCTACAAGTCCCGCCACGCCGGGGCGTGGCTAATTAAACGACATGATCAATTGCAAAGAGAAGTGAAGCTAATATGAGAAAAAAGAAAAAAGTAGAATTTAAATTTTTGGCTCTTATGGTGATAATCTGCTTTCTCTTGAGCCTTTTGCTTTTCCTTGTTTTTGATACCCCTTCTTTAACCATGAATTTCATAAATGTGCAAAAAGAGATTACTCCTCAAGAGCTTGAGAAATTGGAACAAGAGGGTATTACAGCGAGCGATTTGGAAAAACTGCTTAGAGAGTATGACAAAAAGAGAAATAAATAGTTG
>JAUVFC010000053.1 GCA_030594505.1 Desulfobacterales bacterium | reverse complement strand
TGATCAGGGAGCATCCCTATATGCTTCTTCTTAAATTCTTCAACAGCCTTTTCCTGGTTTTCGAGTTCTTCCTTTATTTTTGTCGCCTCGGCAGTTAAAAAGCCGGTGGTCCCCATGGCCATGGCTTCGCGCACTTTCAGGTTTTCTTCAATGAACTGGGAAGCAAGTGTGTTGGTGACATCTGCCGCAATCTTGGGGTCGTGCCACTCGAATGATATAGCGAATGCTTGTACGGATGATCTCCTGTCGCGCTGTCGTATATCGACCTTAATTTTACTGCGAAGCGCTTCGATGAGACCAGATGTGGATGTGTTATCGTTCTTCTTGTTTATTTCTCCGAGGTCAAATTCCTCAATGATCCCTTCCAGGTTGGTTCGGCTATAGATTTGTTGTGATATTGTATGCAGCCTGCTCTGGACGCTTTCCGTCACTGTAGAGTCAACATAGGAATCGGGTATCTTTTGTGACTGTACCAGGATAAGAGTATTCGCCTTGAAAGTCTTGGGGGCGAGCTTGACATAACCGGCGCCTATTATAAGAGAAATAACAAAGGGGATAATGATCCACCACTTTCTTCTTAATGCCAGGTCGCTATAATACTCCATGTTAAATTGTGTTGTTTGATTCATAAGGAGTACTCCTTAATCTTGGTCAATATACTCTTGTAGCTTACCTTGAGAGCGCTGGCTGCCATTTTTTTGTTTCCTTTTGAAACATCCAGCGCCTCTTTTATGGCATTTTTTTCGACCTGTCTGGCTAGCTTCTGGGTTATCTCTTTTAGGGATAATCTGCCGATATCATCATATGCTTCCGGTCGTGTGCCAAATAAATTGTCCCCCGAGGACTCCCATATTCCTTTCTTTTTTAGCTCATCCAGCACAAAATTTTCGTTTTCGAGCGCTATAACACTCTTTATGGAGTTCTCTAATTCTCTGACATTTCCGGGCCAGTCATAATTCATAAACATACTGCACAATTTTTTCGATAGCTTTACAGGCTTTTTATTATAAATGAGGCAATATTTTTCTATGAAGTGTTCCTTAAATAAGCTGATATCCTCTTTTCGTTTTCTCAACGGCGGCATAACTATCTTAATAACGTAGAGTCTATAATAAAGGTCCTGGCGTAAGCGTCCCTGTTCGATTAATTTCATTGGATTTGCATTGGTGGCGGCTATTATTCTGAGATTGACCCTGGAATCTTCCATGCCGCCAATCGGAGAGAATTCCCCATCCTGAAGAGCCTGCAAGATTTTCGCCTGCATAGACAGGGGCAATTCAGCGATTTCATCCAGGAATATAGTCCCGGAGTCGGCTATATTAAACTTGCCCGGTTTGTCTTCCCAGGCCCCGGTAAATGCTCCTTTCTTATATCCAAAGAGTTCGCTTTCAAGGAGCGAAGGCGGGATATTCGCACAGCTTATCTCTAAAAACGGGCGAGATGTTCTCGTGGAATTGTTGTGAATGGCCAGGGCCACGAGCCCTTTTCCCGTGCCGGTCTCTCCCAGGAGCAAAACAGTCAGGTTGGTCTTGCAGATACTATATATAATCCTTCGAATCTCACATATCTTTTTGGTATTGCCGATTATAAAGGGTTCATTCAGGGTATCGGGGGGGACCGCATCGTTATTTTTTGTGAGTTGTATCCCGATGGCCTCTTTTAAGATGCCCGGATGGAGGGGTTTCCCAAGATAAGTCAAACTGCTGTTTCCCTTTATGGCAGGGATGTCTTCCTGAGAAATCACAATAATAGGGAAAGACTTCTTCTTTAGCGCTTTAATAAGGACGGGAGAAAGCGCATTGTTGGTTTCGAATATGGCCAACTGAGGATTCATCCTGGTGAATTTGTTCCATGTCAGGGTGTGGCCTGTCAGCACAGTATCTTGAATACCGAATTGGTTTACCAGGCTTTCTATATATTCCCCGTAATTGTAATCCGCAGCGTGGATAAGAATCGGGCAAGTGTTTGTCATTGTAGAATGTCCCGTTTTGGCGAGTCTCCCGCCCGCCTCGCCTGAGCCCGTCCGCCTCGGCTGAGTCTCGCGATGCCGGGCGTGGCGAGAACGATGGCGGGCAGGCTATGTCAGACAAGATTTATGGGGTTCACCAGGCACAGAGGTCAGAAATCAGAGGTCAGAGGATAGAGGGCAGTAAGCAGTAAGCAGAAGTCAGAGAATAGAGGCCAGTTCTAACTTAATAAACCCGTAACTCGTAACCCACACCTCTCATCTGTTCACTCCTTACTCCTTACTCCCTACTCCCTACTGCCTACTATCCCTTTTGACTTTCATCTCTGCGCGCCCTCGCTCCGTCGCCATAGCGGCTTTGGCGCGTCGGTGACTGCGTCTCTGCGGTGATACACACGAACTTTAATGATAAAGGTTGACGGTTTTTTACGAAGTCATGAAGGTTAAAGAATGAATTGAACAGAGGTACAGCAAAAGCTGTGCCATGCAAGAAATTTAAGTGATATGATCAGTGATTAATAGGGGTTAAGCGGAAAAGCATTTCATGAAAAGCAAAAGACTATCTCACCCTGGAATTGAAAAATGGAAGTGTGTTGCACATGAAAGAGCATCGTATTGCATACTATGTGCAACAGATTTCTTAGTTTCGAGTATTGAGTATCTTGTTTTGCTCGTAACTCATTACTCATACGGGGGCATAAAATAGATTGCATATATTGATGCAACTATCTCCCTTCAATAGAGACCTTTGAAAAATGCTCCATTTTGCCCAATTTCTACGTCAGACTCAGATTTTAATCCTCGAAATACTCAATGTATTCCTCCGGTTAAAATCTTCGTCTTCCCCCGGCGGCGGGACTTACAGCTTGACCTTGAACAAAATTGAACATTTTTCAAAGGTCTCAATAGATTATTGAGCACTCACCGCCCGTTCGGTTCCCTCACTCGAGACACAGAGTACACAGAGAAATGTGTTTTTGAAAACTAATCTCCCTCTGTGCTCTCTGCGTCTCGAACGAGCGTAGTGAGTGGGCGGTGAATAAACAGATCTTAAAATCAAGAACGTAACGCCATAACGGAGGTATACCTCACGGTTTGCTTCCAAAGAAATGCCAAACAATAAAAAGCTCTCCGTAATAACTCGTTACTGATTAGTATGGTTTAATTCCGAGCTCTTTGATTTTGTAAAGAAGGGTCCTGTAACTGATTTTCAGAATTTTGGCGGTTTTTTTTCTATTCCAATTATTTTCATCAAGTACCTTGTTGATTATTTCCGTTTCAAGTTTATATACGGCTTTATCCCTGATCTCTTTCAAAGAGGAGAACTTCTTGACGTCCGGTTCATCTGTGTGAGTATCCGGGGAAGGAATTTCTGCTTCGATTTGCAAGGAGGCGCGGTCTATTTTTTGTTGTTTATTTACTTGCACTAAAAATTCTCTTTCGAATTCATCTACATTGTCTAATATGGATAGACGCTTTATATAGTTTTCGAGCTGGCGGATATTTCCAGGCCAGTGGTATTGATAGAAGAGGTCAATGATATGGGAAGGGATTTTGATATCGGGAAGCTTATACGTTTCTTGCTGCTCTTTTAAAAAATGGTTAATCAGTAATTCCAGGTCTTCCTTATGTTCCCGTAATGAAGGAACGGCTATTTTTATAATATTGATGCGATAATAGAGATCTTCTCTGAAACTGCCGGAGATTATGTCGGCTTGAAGATCGCGGTTGGTGGCTGTAATTATCCGTGAGGTTATCGCGATATCTTTATAACCTCCCACCCGTGGAAATTTTCGATCTTGCAGAACCTGCAACAGCTTGGCCTGAATGGACGGTGGGATTTCTCCTATTTCGTCGAGCAGGATAGATCCATCACCGGCAAGCTCAAACTTGCCTAATTTCTGTCTGTCTGCCCCGGTGAATGCCCCCTTCTCATATCCAAACAGTTCGCTCTCTATTAGTTCCGCCGGCAAGGCTGCGCAGTTTACCTTGACGAATGGTTGGTTCCTTCTCCTCGAATAATAATGAAGGGCGCGAGCGACCAGTTCCTTTCCGACGCCACTTTCGCCGCAGATGAGTACATTAAGATCGATATCGGCCAACTTTTTGACCAGCTCTCTAATCTTGTTAATCGGTTCGCTGTTGCCTAAAATTACAGGTTCCGGAAAGGACATAAAAACCACTTTATTTTAATAAAGTTTTAATAACCTTGGCTAATTCACTAAATTCAAAAGGCTTTCGGAATATCTTGTCCGCATGTTCTTCTTCAGCCAGCTTTTCCGGAGAATAGCCATATCCGGTAATACAGATGATAGGTATCTTTGGGCGCCTGGCTTTTGCCATTTTGATGACCCCTATACCGCTTACATAGGGCAGGACAATGTCTACAATGATCAGGTCAAAGGTTTCCTTGCCGATGATTTCTATTCCTTCAAGCCCGTCACTTGCTTTCAATACAAGGTATCCTGATTCTTGTAGAAAATCTTCCAGGATTTCCTGAAGCACCTCGTCATCTTCTATGAGAAGTATGGTTTTTTCATCCATTTTTACGAATCCATCATGATTGGCGGTTAAGTTGACTACCAAACCATCTTAGTCATCAGGTATCGCATAATAAGAGCAAAGAAATCAAGAAAAATAATTGCTATAATATGTGAAATATAGTTCCATTTTAGTGAAAAACTTATCTCTTTTTATGTGTACTGCATTTCACTTTTGTCGAGAATCAAACCGGATGATTTGTTCTGGTTGTGCTCAAGCAAAATAATGCGGGGGATAATTTGTGCCCGGATTTTTTGTATTTGTATTTTTGTTCCGGTTATAATATGATAGTTCACTATTGTGCTACCTTCTGATATATATGAATATTTTTCAGTGAGATGTTATCCTTGTTTTACTATCGGCAGCTATTTCTGGGCGCTGCAATTTTATTTATAACAAAATATTATCCAAACCTATAGAAAACGGTATTGCAATTGCAAGAAATTTTTAGGATTAGGATAAATTATATCCGCAGATTGATTATGCTTTGTCCTGGTCAAGCTCTAAAATAATCATCATTTCTTATGTCTTTTATATCTCTTATTCTTACAAGAGGGAAGTGGTAAAATAATGGATACTGATTATTTCGAGGACAAAAGGTGTGAGTATAGAATTCCAATAACAATGCCGGTTACTTTTTTTAAGGCTGACACGACAAAGCCTTTGAAGGGGGACATAGAGAATGTTAGTTCGCGTGGAGCTCTTGCCAGGGCAGCCATCCCTTTGCCAAAGGACACCGTCCTAAAACTCTTTTTTAAGATCCCCGGAACAGAGGAACAGGTTGAATCCGGAGGGGAGGTAAGATGGAGTACAATGAACCACGGCTCCCTTTTGGGAATAGAGTTTCAGGAGAAGGTTTCTTTTAATCTCCCTTTATATGTAGTCACAAGACTTTTTCACCGGAGCGCGACAAAGACGCCCACTGATTATTCTTATAACCAGTGGGACTTACTTCAAAAGTGTATAAAAGAACTCCAACACTTTACATATTGGGGAGCCATGCTCTGGACATTTTCAGATCCGATTCATACTCTTTTTTCTCAGCTTGCGGGACAGATCGGGTTAAGTTCATTCCGGCTTGAAAAGTTTTGCAGGCAGATGGAAGGATTTTTGGCTGACCCGAAATTGAAATGCGCGATAGAGGAGTCGGTCTCTGCACTGGAACCCGCCTCCGGCAGGTTTAATGAGGCCGTATCTGTTCTTGGGTTGTTAAAGAAGAGACGGCATATGGATCTGACAAAATCTAAGTACAGTATAAACTTGAACCATTTGATAAGGGATAAGATTATTTTTTTCCAGGGCATCGTAATGAGACTGGCCAACAAAAAATGTAATATGAATTATCTGCCGGGAAAAGATTTGCCATCGGTTTACGGTCAATACTCTGATTTCGCACAGTGTATTGACTTCCTGTTACTTTATTCATATCAGTCCATAATGTTTGGTAGTTGCGGTGGAGTAACAGTGCAGAGTATGGTTAAGAACGAGACGATTCAGCTAAATTTTTTTAATGATGGAACAAAAATATTTGAAAAAGCCGACATAGTAATAGACCATATAAGCGGCGATTTTGTGGATCAATTGACCGCGAGGGATGTGAAAAATATATCAGGGTTATATTATTCATTAATACCTTTAAAAAAGTATAATGCCTATATTGTCATGCACAGTGAGTCCGGCAACAATATTATTTCATTGCGCATCCCGCTATCAGCCATCAGCCATGATGGCGCAGAGGGCATAGGGCGGAGGACAGAAGTCGGAGGACAGAAGTCAGAAGTCAGATGACAGATGACAGATGACAGATGACAGAAGTCAGAGGGCAGATGACAGTAGGCAGAGGTAAAGAATTTTTGGTCTCACCACAGAGGCACAGAGGGCACAGAGATAAAGAGTTTGGCCTGATTTTTCGTCTCAGAAGATCAGGCCGATTTATTTGTTTTTTTGTTTGCCGGGAAACAGCGGCACGTGAAAATCATGAATCGTCTGTGTGGCACAAACTTCACTCTGTGTACTCTGTGTCTCGAACGAGTCCCGCAGGGCGGGACGAGTGGGTGGTTAAGAAATAGACATCAAAACGAGCATGGGAGGTTATACTATGGCAGGATGTTGTAACAATGGTTTTCTCAAAAGGCTTTACCTGCCTGTTGCTTGCGCCTTGATGCTTGCTTTCTTGGTTGGCGGCTGCGCGAGTAAGGAAGAGAAGATGCAGAAGCATATGAGCAGGGCGGAAAAATATATCCAGGAGGGCCGTTTTAATGAGGCGGTGATTGAGCTGAAAAATGTGATTCAACTCGATCCAAAATACGCGGATGGCCACTATCGGCTGGGTGAAGTCTACCTTAAGATGCCAAAGGTCAGAGAAGCCTTTCAGGAGTTTTACAGGACTGCTGATATTCAACCAAACCATACCAGCGCCCAGCTAAAGCTCGCTGAAATCTATCTCATGGGAAGAAAATTTCAGGATGCCCGCGAAAGAGCGGAAATTGTTCTGAAGGAGGAGCCGGACAATATCGAGGGGCTGTTAATCGTGGCGCAGGCGCTTGCCAATGAGGGAAAGTTTGCAGAAGCCATTGAAGAGGTTGAAAAGGCAATATCTCTTGACTCTGAAAACGAAAACGCTCATTTATTGTTGGGCAAACTCCTGGCGGCTTCCAAAGAGTATGAAAAGGCGGAAGCATCATTTTTAAAGGCTGTGGATGTTGATTCCAGACCGCCACGCGCCCGATACGAGCTGGCAAATTTTTATGCCCTGCGAAAGGAACCGGATAAGGCCGAGCGAACACTCAAAGGGATTATTAAACTCTTTCCTGACGACCCGGTCCACAATGTAAGCCTTGCCAGGTTTTATGCGGCGTTAAGGAACTATAACCAGTCGGAAAAACAGCTCCGGGAGGCGGTTCAAAAGGCCCCGAAAAAACCGGTTTATGTAATAGAATTGGGAAAGTTCTATCTGGCGAGGCAACAGCCTGAAAAGGCCGAATCAATGTTTGTCAAGGCGACTGATATAGCCCCTGACAAGGTGGAGCCGCTTTTAAATCTTGCAAACTTTTATGTTACAAAACGCAAATGGGAAAAGGGAATCGAGTTTCTACAAAAGGGGATTGAGGTCGCGCCCGACGATCTAAGGGCTCGAAGGGCTTTAGCTTACTTGTATCTTGAAAAAGGAGAGATCGAAAAAGGAGAAAGCGCTGTTCAGGAGATTTTGGACAAGAGCCCGGGCGATGTCTCTGCTCGGCTTTTAAAGGGGAAATTGTTGCTTGGGAAACGGGATTACCGGGCTGCCCTGGATGTGTTGGAAAAAGTAATTAAGGACGTGCCGGAATCCGGGGAGGCCCATTTTTATCAGACCCTGGCCTATCTTGGACTGGGAAATGATCAGTTGGGCAGGGCGAGTCTGGAAAAGGCTGTAGAGAAGGCTCCGAGGTTTGTCAAGGCTCGGCTGTTAATGGCCGATGTGCTGATGCGGGAGAATGATCTGAGAGGCGCGGAAAAGGAGTGTGAGGAAGTCCTGACTATCGATCCGAAAAATTTAAGAGCTCATCTCCTCTCCGGTCGGATTTATGCAAGACAAAAGCAATATAGAGACGCCGAGACGGCGTTTAAAAAGGTTGTCGAGTATGCTCCGGGTAGTACGATCGGCTACTTATCGTTGGGAACGCTGTACCGTGTTCAGGGAGACCTGGAGAAATCCCTTAGCCACTATGAACACGCCCTTAAAAAGGACCCTGCCTCGGCTCCGGCGATGCAGAATATTGTCTCGGTTTATTTGGCGAAAAAAGACGATGGGAACGCTTTAAGGTTTTGTCAGGATAAGATCGAGGCACACAAGGGGGATGAACGTCTTCTCGCATTCCTGTACAATCTGCGGGGGGGGATTTATCTTTACAGGAAAGATATTAAGAAGGCGGAAACCTCATTTAATGCCGCCATTGCCCGGAATCCCGAGATATTGACGCCGTATGTAGCCCTGGCACGGATCTATTTGGCGACGAACAGAATGGACGATGCCATTATCAAGTATCAAGAAATTCATGCCAGGTCCCCTGAGTTTTTACCGGCTATCATGAGCCTCGGTGTACTGCACGAGGCGAAAAATGATTACGATGCCGCCGCAAAATTTTACCAGAAAGCCCTGGATGTTGCTCCTGATTACGCTCCGGCTGCAAACAATCTGGCATGGAACATGATCGAGCGGGGAGGCAACATCGACAAGGCGCTTTCCCTGGCACAGACGGCAAAGGAGAAATTGCCGGATGACCCGGCCGTGGCCGATACATTAGGGTGGGCCTTTTTTCACAAGAATGCCTTTACAAGCGCTATTGCCCAGTTTGAGGAAGCCCTGGAAAAGCTGCCGGACAATCCAACGATTCGTTTTCATCTCGGGATGGCCTATTTCAAGAAAGGGGAGACTGAGAAAGCAAAGGAAGAGCTTCAAAAGGTGCTGCAATTGGATGCTGAATTTGCTGAACATGAGAAGGCAAAGGAGGTTATTCGGGTTATTGAGGAGGGGAAGAAGACAGGATGATACAGGATAGTACAGGATAAAAAAATATTTCACCGCAGAGACGCGGAGGACGCAGAGATAAAGATTTTTTTGGTTGTCGGGAGCGACAACCAAAAAAGGTCTCAGCCCCTACGGGGCGGGGTAGCGGTTTATTGGTCGAAGTAACTGGTGAACCTGATATATCCTGCTAATCCCGGTTAATATTTTTTGCAGGAGAGGGCCTTGTGTTAATGCCATTAGAGTGATATTAAG
>JAUVFC010000123.1 GCA_030594505.1 Desulfobacterales bacterium | reverse complement strand
CTCAATTTTTAATCCTCAAAATACTCAATGTATTCCTCCGGTTAAAAATTTCGTCTTCCTTGACCTTGAACAAAATTGAACGTTTTTCAAAGGTCTCGAATTATGGATGCAAAATCTGATAGCATAAATATTACATTTCTTGGCATGTTATTCTATTATAAGAAATTTTACCAGAAAAAAACAAAAAAGCAATAACTACAAACACTGTTGTTTCCACAAGACCAGTGGATGTAAGACGTCTATTCTTTTTTCTGTTTTGATCCGCTGTATCCCTTCTTGAAACTGCAGGAGGCATCCGGTGCACCCTGTTACGATCTTGTCCGGCTGTGCCTGTTCTATTTCAGACATTCTGCGGTCAAGGATTTGCATGGAAAGGGAATAGTTGGAAAGGTTAAATGCGCCACCATGACCGCAGCAATGTGTGGGAAGGTCAACCAGTTCAACACCAGGGATAATGCGTAAAAATCGTCTCGGGGCTTCCATAACCTTTTGTTTAATTCGAAGATGACATGGATCATGATATACCACGCGAACAGGAGAATCTTTCGATACCTGCTGCCGGGGAGAACGTCCTTCATTGCTTTGAGCTAATTTTTCATATCCAACCACATCGATTAAAAAGGAGGTTACATCCATGACTTTTTCAGAGAACCTTTCCGCCTGTCGGCGCTCCGACTCCGTCTCGAAAAGTTCCGGAAGGGCTTTGAGCTGGGCGCCGCAGCCGGCGCAGGTAGTTATAATATAGTCAAGATCGTGGTCGGAAAATAAGTCGATGGTGCGCTTTGCCAGAGCAACCGCTCTCTGCTGATCTCCAGACATGTAAGCCATGACACCGCAACATCCCTGTTGTTCAGGGATAAACGGCACTATGCTTACTTCTTTTAGAATATCGAGCAGGGCACGTCCTGTTTCGGGAAAGAGATAATTGGTGCCGCATCCGACAAAAAAACCAACCCGTATTTTTCCGCTAGCACTCTTTTCGTCTGGGAGATAACCTTCAAGAAAGGGAGAGATAGAAACCTGAGGGATGATAGACCGTTGCGTAAAAAATGAAAGAGGGAATCTCAGGCGAAGGCCGCTCGATTCAGGGATTTGCTTGCAGAGTAGTTTTTCAAGGAGGGCGCCTCCCTTTATCAGCACATTTCGGCTCATGTCTTCCGGTGTTATGGTTTTAAGGAGACTTTGAGACAGGGCCGGTTTATGTTTTAAGAAGTTTTGTTGTCGTCCGTATCGGATCAATGTATCGGATTGCACATTGTTGGCACAGACTTCAGCGCAGGCCCCGCATGAAAGGCAACGCGAGAGGGTCTCTGATACGCCTGAAGATAGACTCATTCTTCCGGATGCTACTTCCTGCAAGACGGCCAATTTTCCACGCGCCACATCCGTCTCCATACGGGTAGTCTGATAGACAGGACACACACTCATGCAGGCCCCGCATTTTATGCATTGTTTGAGCGCTTTTTTATAATCAAGCATGTTGTTGATGGACTATCCCGGAAATATTTTTCCGGGGTTCAAAATATTGTTTGGATCAAAGGCCTTTTTGATCCTCCGCATTAGGTCTATCTCAGCTTCTGACATCTCAAGGCGGAGAAAGGGGAGCTTGGTGATGCCTATCCCGTGTTCCCCTGAAATAGTCCCCCCCAATTCAACAGTATATTTAAAGAGCGCTTCTACGGCGGCATTGGCCTTTTCAAGGTCTGATTTCCTGCTCTTGTCGAGCATAATATTAAAATGAATATTTCCATCGCCTGCATGTCCAAAACTTACCATAGTAAGGCCGGTTTCATTACGCAGTGTGTCGATCTTTTTTACGAGATCCGGAATCTTGCTTCTCGGAACCACGATATCTTCGTTGATTTTGTCGGGATTCAGTTTAAAAAGGGCCGGGGAGATGGCCTTCCTTGCCTTCCACAGATCGTGTGCCTCTTTTGGGGTCTTGGCCTTTTGAACCGAGCGGGCCCCATGTGACAGACACAAAGTGCATAGTTTTGAAATCTCCGTCTCGGCCATCTCCCTGGGCCCGTCTGTTTCAATAAGAAGGATTGCTCCAATGTCAGTGGGAAGGCCTATATTAAGATACGACTCTGCGCATTGAATGGCAGACCGGTCCATGTATTCCAAAGTCCTTGGTATAATCCCGGAGCGTATAATGACGGAAACAGTTCGAGCGGCGTCCTCGATATGATCAAAGACCGCCGTCATAGTGCATACCGTTTCGGGCAGAGGAAGAAGGCGGAGGACAATCTTTGTAATAATTCCCAATGTCCCTTCCGAGCCAACCATAAGCCGTGTCATGTCATAACCGGCTACACCCTTGGTCGTTTCAACACCTGTGTGTATGCGATCTCCTGTAGGGAGTACGACGGACAACCCTAAGACGTAATCTTTAGTAACTCCGTATTTTACCGCCAGAGCTCCCCCCGCGCATTCAGCTACATTTCCGCCAATGGTCGAATATGCGGCGCTGGAAGGATCGGGTGGGTAAAAGAACCCTTTTGATTCCACCGCTTTTTGAAAGTCTCCCGTGATAACGCCCGGTTCTGCTTCCGCGATCATGTTTTCTTCGTCGACGCGAACTATTTTATTCATTCGCGTCATTCCCATTACCACCCCCCCCTTTATTGCCAGGGCTCCGCCGGTCATGCCGGTGCCTGCTCCCCGGGGGATCACGGGGAAACGCTCTTCGTTTGCAAGACGCATGATGGCGGCTACTTCTTCCATCGTCTCAGGGAAAACAACTGCATCAGGCATGTATCTTAAGTTAGTAGCGTCATAGGAATAACAGATTAGATCGGTTTCAGAATCCGTGCAATGTTTTCGTCCAACGATGGACCTAAGTTTTTTTAGAATTGATTTTTTCATCACAAAGTATGTTTCCAGGGGCGCGACGGGCAAACTTTGGCCTGTCGCACCCACATTTAAATTTATTATTCATCCAGCAATGGTAGATTTTGTTCCGAGACAAGGCCGCACAAAGGTTTCTACCGGAGGCGTAGTCCCGCCAGTGGGCGGGACGGAGAACGCAGTATCGGGACAAAAGATGCCATCTCTGGATGAACACTCATTAGCATAGAGCTGAGGATTTGAAAACTGAAAAGAGTAGACTAAAGAAGGGAGTTAAGAAATGTCTTTTTCCAACCGTTCGGATAGAAATTGAATTTGTCTACAATCGGAGCTTTTTTTCCTTAAAAGGCCTTCAACGGTTTCAATTGCATGAAGGGTTGTGGCGTGGTAGCGGTTGAATGCCCTGCCTATGGCCTGAAGAGAGAGATTTGTGTACTTTCTGGATAGATACATGGCAATTTGTCGCGGCCTTGCAATAGATCGCTTGCGGGAACGCGAAATAAGGTCGTCAAGCGAGACTTTGTAACACTTGCAGACCAGTTTTTGGATCTCCTGCATGGTAATCTGACGTTGTTTTTTGGAAATGTTTCCTACAATGGTTCTGGCCAAAGGGAGATCAATCGGAAGATTTAGGAGAGAAGATTTGGCCAGGATTCCGATGATCCCGCTTTGTATTTGACGTATATCACCGGTCAATTCATTGGCGAGAAAAAGGATAACATCTTCCGGCAAAAAGGTAGATTCAATCTCCAACTTTTTGGTAATGATCCGGACGCGGGTTTCATGATCGGGCGGGCTTATGGAAGAAATAATACCGGAGGTAAGACGAGATTTGAGATTCGCGTTCATCTTCGGAATTTCATCTAATGGATAACTGCTTGTGAAGATGAGTTTTTTATTGGTATTGAGAAGGGCGTCGAGAGTAAAGGCCAGCTCATCTTGTATCTTTTCTTTTCCGCTCAGAAACTGAATATCCTCCAGGAGAAGGAGATCGCATTGGTTACGGTATTTTTTTTTGAACTGTTCGATACTGCCGTTCTTAAGAGAGGCGATCATTTCATTGGTAAAATTCTCTGCCGTAACATAACAGATACGGGCTTCAGGGGTTTCTTGTAATATCTGGTTCCCTATCGCGTGGGAAAGGTGACTTTTGCCCAGGCCGGTGTCAGCTAACAAAAACAGGGGATTATGATAACAATCTCTTTCGCTTGCCAATGTAACTGAGGCTGTGTAAGCGAAATCATTAGACATTCCTACTACAAATCGGTCAAAGGTAAGGTCGGGGCGTAAGGGTCGAGAGCATCTTTGCCTCGGAGACGAGATATTCGGGAGGAGAAGCTGCGGGTCGCTTGCAGGGGGAGACTTCTCAATATTAAGTGAATCCTTTATTTTTATATTGATCCGAGTCCCCTTGCCCAATATTTTTTCAGCCTCTTGTCGTATGATTCCTATATAGTTCCCAATAATCCATTTTTGGGAGAAAGAATCAGGACATGTAATTACGAGGTCATTCTCACTTTTTTCAGACAGTGTGAGCGGATCAATCCACAGCAGATAGGTACTGTGTGGAACCTTCTGATGTATGGACGTTTTTATCTTATTCCATGTAGACTGCATAGAAACAGATTCTTGTTTGAGTTTCAAGTTGTTGTTGACTTATTGTAAAAATTGGAACTGAATATTGATGGTTTCGTAAAAAGTCTTTTGTGAACGACTTTGAGCATTTTGGGAAAAAAGCACTTGAGTTGTTCAGCGTTAAAAAATGCTAACTGTTTGAGGGCGTTAGCCCGAGTTTTAGCATTTCAGCTGAACATCTCCAGTGCGCCAAAAATGCTCATGAAGTGAACAAAATGGACTTTTTACGGAACCATCAAATTATGTGTAATAACATTAAAATCATCAACGATTATTGGTACTGTAAGGCTGTATACAGAAGTATACAGAGAATTTCAAATAAGAATACTGAATATTTAATTTGCTCCGGTTCCTTTGTCAAACCACAAAGCAGGCTGTTTTTTAATGCCTTGTGAAATGGTTTTTTGGCAGGGATAACCCTCTGAAGTTAAAGGCAATATTTTTGTAGTTTCTGTAAGGTCTATAATTTTCAGCCCTTTTTGAATGAGTAATTTGTTCATGTATTTTGAACGGGTTGTCCCTATTTGCGGAAATTGTTTAGCTCTTTCTTATCTTCTAATATCTTCTAATATCTTCTATTTTCTTGGTTTTACATAAAAAAACATGAGCGTAAGATGAAAATGTGTAACCGTATGGATTTACATTAAATCTTGTTGCCAAAATGGCAATTTTTTTGCGCGGCCTATTTGCGTACAAGTTCTTCAATTCCTTTTGAGGTTGAAAAAGTGGATAGTTTTTGACATAAATAATTAGTGATGGGGATAATTTAAAGAGAATACATTTCGAACGAGGTGGTAATGATGAAAAAGTTGACGGTCGCTCTTCTTTCCGGTGGTATTTCGCCTGAACGCGATGTCTCTCTTAAAAGCGGGGATGAGGTTTTTAAGTCATTAGACAAGAAAAAATATGAAATTCGGAGGTATGATCCTGCAACAGATCTTGATCGGTTGGTTGTGGATGCTCCTGATATTGATATCGCCCTGATCATTCTCCATGGACCTTTTGGTGAAGATGGAACCATACAAGGTTTTTTGGATATGATTAATATCCCGTATCAGGGCTCAGGTGTTTTGGGTAGCGCGCTTGCTATGGATAAGGCGGTTGCCAAGCGTCTCTACAAAGATGCAGGACTCTTAGTCCCTCCTTTTAAAGTCTTGGAACGAGGCATGCCATATGAGTACCAGGAGATAGTCAAAGAGATCGGCTTGCCCCTTTTGACCAAACCGGCCTCTGGTGGTTCAAGCATTGGCATGCACCTTGTTTCTGTTG
>JAUVFC010000191.1 GCA_030594505.1 Desulfobacterales bacterium | reverse complement strand
GTCCCCTTTTACCCAATCTCTGCGTCAGGCTCAAATTCTAATCCTCGAAATACATCAAGTATTCCTGTGGTTAGAATTTTCACCTTCCTTGACCTTGGGACAAAATTGAACATTTTGAAACTGGCTCCATTTATATATAAATTTTGGACAATTGAGTAAATTTATTTTTTAACTAACTCTTCTTGTTTTGTCAAGAAGTAAATCAGCAAAAAAAACCCTTGAAAGTCGCATTTCAAGGGCCTCTATCCTGGTAGCGGGGGCTGGATTTGAACCAACGACCTTCGGGTTATGAGCCCGACGAGCTACCAGACTGCTCCACCCCGCATCACCTCAATCAGAAATAGGAATTATTAAACTATAATTAATGCCGTGTCAAGTGTTTTTAAGTTGCGTGTTTTTAAGTTGCGGGGGCTAAAACGCCTTGTGACCGATCTCCTCATCTACCTGATCGGCATCACCAAAGTTGTAAGCTACGATGTTTCTTAAATGTGTAAAGGTTTCTGAATCCATTTCTAAAAAGTCAACCCCAACCCCATTGGAAGCTACACGAACAATCTTTCCCTTAATATCGAGGGGTGGAATTCCGGAAGCCCCTGCAAGACTGATTTTCACACGACAGGGGCTACTCTGGCGGATATTTTCTTCTGTTTCCACAAAGACCCCTTTCATGCTGATATCCCTGGAAATAACGCTGATAATATCATGCCCTTCCACATAAAGCTCCACATCAATCTGGAAGGGAACTCGAAGTCTTCTTCGCTGTTCATCTCGGGCCATGTCTCACCTCCATGCGTTTGAATTCATTGGAGTATTGTTTCAGCAACCTCGATCATTGTTTTGGACAAGAGTAATTAACCATCAGTAAATCGAAAATAATACGAAATGTCAAGAAAGATAGTTTCGTAAAAAATTTTGAGTCTGATAAAGGATGGCTAAGTGAGACCTTTGCATAACGCGACATTTTTTCGTCAGGCAAGGAAGGCGAAAAATTTAACCGGAGGAATACATTGAGTATTTCGAGGATTAAATTTTGAAGCCTGACGCCGCATCACGGAGAAATGGCAGTTATGCAAAGGTCTCTAAGTAAAAAGGTCAACATACAAGGCGTAATGGTTTTTCAGGTGCGACGCCATCAAGAAAAACACCTTAGTTTTTCGTCTGCGATCCGATTGACTGTACTCATGGTCGTTTCTAAATCAAGTGATTTTAATATACGTCTCTCCATAACAATCCGTCCGTCTATAATAACAGTAGTTACATCATTCCCTGTAACCGCATATACTAAGTGTGAATAGACATTATACATGGGAGTAAGATGTGGTTTGCTGATATCTATTACTATGATATCAGCCTTTTTTCCGGCCTCCAGGGACCCGACTATCGCTTCCATTCCCAACGCCTCAGCGCCATTAATGGTTGCCATTTCAACCACGGCCCGGGCATCCATAACAGTGGGATCAAGGGTATGGACCTTGTGCAGTTTGGCCGCGGAATCCATTTCCTGAAAAAGATCGAGATTGTTATTACTCGCACACCCATCGGTCCCGAGCCCTACCGTAATCCCGCTCCTGATGAGCTCGGGAAGCGGAGCAATTCCGGAAGCCAATTTCATATTGCTTTCAGGGTTATGAGCCACCTTTACATCAAACCTTTTCAGAAGAGCTATATCTTCATCTGTAACAGCTACACAGTGATCGGCTATCAGACGCGGGCACAGGACATCAAGGTCGGCCAGGTGTCCCACAGGTGTAAGACCGTATTTTTCCTGTATCTGACCTGCTTCGTGCTCTGTCTCCGCAAGGTGAATCACCAGGGGGGCATTATACCGCCCGGACAGTTCTTTTGCCCTTTGAAGGAGAACCGGAGAACAAAGATAGGGGGAATGGGGTTCCACTGCTATGGAAACAAGGGGGTCATCTTTCCACTTATCAAGGAGCATCTCCGTGTATTCAAACCCTTTTTCAATCGGACCATAGTTGGGTGACGGAAAATCGTACAGTACCTCGCCCACCAGGGCACGCATGCCGGCATATTTGGCTGCCTCGGCTACAGAATCTTCAAACAGATACATATCGCAAAACGTAGTGGTGCCGGAAAGGATCATCTCGGCACAGGCCAAAAGCGTTCCCTGATAGACCATCTTTGGCGAAAGTTTGCTTTCCGCAGGGAAGATATGATCATTCAACCAGGTCATCAGAGGAAGGTCATCGGCCAATCCCCTGAAACAGGTCATGGCGGCGTGAGTATGCGCATTGATCAGGCCCGGCATAACAATCCCGCCCTGAGCATCTATCTCTTTTTCTCCTCTGAAAACGCTGCATACGCTTTGTTCCTCCCCGACCTCCACAATGAGATTATCGCGAACCGCTACCGCCCCGGGAAAGAATACGGACCTTTCTTCATTCATGGTCACAACAATACCGTTGCGGATGATAATATCAACGTGCTCCATTGCTTCAGACCTCACATTTAAAAACAATCTTCCCATCCTCGACATCCACCGACACCGCACTCCCTTCCGGAAAATGTCCCTTTAAGATCTCTATCGACAAACCATTTTCAAGATGCTTTTGAATAGCCCTTTTTAAAGGACGGGCGCCGTAAAGCGGATCATACCCCTCACGAGCCAGGAATTCTTTTGCCGCGTCCGTAAGGCTCAAAAAGATATGTTGGCTCTCAAGACGCTTACGGAGTCTGTCAATCTGAATATCCACAATCGATTTGATCTGTTCGGCGTCAAGATTATGGAAGACAATTATATCATCAATCCGATTTAAAAATTCCGGTTTAAACCGGGCGTGCAACGCCTCCATAATACGTCTTTCCATCTCTTCCCGCTGGTCGGCGCCGAGTTCCCGGATCCATTGACTCCCCACGTTGGAAGTCATAATAATGATCGTATTTTTAAAATCAACCGTTCTCCCGTGGCCGTCCGTCATCCTCCCGTCATCCAATATCTGCAGAAGGGAATTGAACACTTCAGGGTGCGCCTTTTCTATTTCGTCAAAGAGAACCACGGAATATGGATGTCTTCTTATCGCTTCAGTGAGATAACCGCCCTCTTCATAGCCCACATATCCTGGAGGAGCGCCGATCAAGCGGGCAACAGAGTGTTTTTCCATATATTCCGACATATCGAGCCGAACCATGGCCTGTTCATCGTCAAAGATAAATTCGGCCAGGGCCTTTGTCAGCTCGGTCTTCCCCACGCCGGTGGGTCCCATAAAAATAAAAGAACCGATCGGACGGTTTGGGTCCTGCAACCCGGACCGGGCGCGCCGGACCGCGTTGGAGACCGCTGTAATCGCGTCAAATTGTCCAATGACACGCTTTTGCAGACGACTTTCCATCCTGATCAATTTTTCCCGCTCCCCCTCCATCATCCGGGAAACAGGAATCCCCGTCCAGCCGGAAATTACATCCGCAATATCATCACGGCCCACCTCTTCATTAAGCATCTTTCTGTCGGATTGAAGCTCCTTCAAACGCTCCTGGGTTTCAGCAAATCGTTTTTGCAACTCGCCGGCTACGCCATATCGGAGTTCCGCGGCCCTTGCCAGATCACCGTCCCTTGTTGCTTGCTGCTCCTGTATGCTTGTCTGCTCGATCTCCTCCTTGACCTTTCTAATCTCCTGAATAATAGACTTTTCATTTTGCCAGTGGGCCTTCATTTCAGCGCTCTTTTCCTTCAGATCCGCCAGTTCCTGTTCCAGTCTCGAAAGACGATTCCTGGAATCGCTGTCGCTCTCCTTTCTAAGCGCTTCACGTTCGATTTCCATCTGAATAATTTTCCGTTCCACTTCGTCGATCTCAGCGGGCATACTGTCAATCTCGATCCTTAATTTTGAAGCGGCCTCATCAACAAGATCGATCGCCTTGTCCGGCAAAAACCGATCCGGCAAGTACCGGTGGGAAAGGGCGGCAGCCGCCACGATCGCCGAGTCTTTGATCCGTACTCCATGATGGACTTCGTATCGCTCCTTGAGCCCTCTTAGAATCGATATCGTATCTTCAACACTCGGTTCCTCTACAAGCACCGGCTGAAATCTTCGTTCCAGCGCGGGGTCTTTCTCAATGTACTTACGATACTCGCGTGTAGTAGTGGCGCCCACACACCGGAGCGTCCCCCGGGCCAGGCCGGGCTTTAACATGTT